>CAJLAN010000137.1 GCA_905204635.1 uncultured Collinsella sp.
GGCGAAGTTCGCGATGATGCCGTTGTGGACGATGGCGATGCGACCGTCGCAGCTGGTGTGGGGGTGAGCGTTAACGACGGAGGGCTTGCCGTGGGTGGCCCAACGGGTATGGCCGATACCGCAGGTAGCGTCGCTGTCGATGTTGGAAAGCTCGCTCTCCAGACCCGCGACCTTGCCCACGCGGCGGATGACGTCGAGGTGCGCCGCGGCGCCCTCGCCCACCTCGAGCGCGACGCCCGAGGAGTCATAGCCGCGATACTCCATACGCTTGAGGCCCGTGACCAGGATGTTCTTTGCAATATCAGAGCCGGTGTAGCCGACGATTCCGCACATAAGATAAATCCCTTCGTTCGCGTGACTGCAAGACGTCCACGCACAAGGGGCGCTGAGACGTATAACGTTCGAGTATTGTACTCACGCAAACGCAAGCTGATATACCAGAAGTGGTATCTCAACTTAGATACCACTCGATGCACACACGTCCAGCCGGTCCAAACCACCACAAAGGTGCCTGCCCCCTTCGTGGTGGTCGCGCTGGCAATAGCGTTTGCCCAGATAAAACCTGCCAAAATAAACCTGTCCCTTTTTGGAAGGTTTGGGATGCTACAATCTGGCTTGTACTTGAAACGCATCAAAGGGGCCGCTATGGCAAAGGTAAAAATCAGCGACGTCGCGCGCGAGGCCGGGGTTTCGTTGGGCACGGTTTCCAACGCGCTCAACCACCCCGAAAAGCTGCGCCCCGAGACCCTCAAGCTCATCAACGAGACCATCAATCGCCTTGGCTACCTGCCCAACCAAAGCGCCCGTCAGCTCGCGGGCGGCGCCACCAAGTCCTTTGGCCTGGTGCTCCCCCGTCTCGATCACGGCTTTTCGCTCCAAATCGCCAGCGGCGCCCACAACGAGGCCCGCAAGCACGGCTACGACTTGCTCATCGCCAACGCCGATAACGACGATATTCTCGAGGACCATTACCTGCGCTACTTTATGGGCACCCAGATGTCCGGCGTCATGGTTCAGCCCATGGCATCCCCCGACTGGCACCCCGCCATGACCAAGATGCCCGTGCCGATCGTCCATCTGGACATCCATTGCTCCGAGCCCGGCTACTACGTAGCGGCCGACAACGAGGCCCAGGGTCGCATCATTGCCGAACTTGCTATCGCCCGCGGCGCGCACCATATTGTCGTCGTCGGCCGAGCAGCATTTATGCAACTCACCCTGCGCGTCCTTGGCATTCATAAGACGCTCGCCCTGCACCCCGATATCAAGATCGAAGTCATCGACGCCGGCGAATGGAATACCGCTGCCGACGGCTACGGCATCGGTGCCCAAATCGCCGAGCGCCCCGCGGACGAACGTCCCGATTTTGTCGTCGGCCTGACCGATGTGTTGGCCTCGGGCGTCGTTTCGGCACTGGCCAACAAGGGCATCTCTGTCCCCGGGCAAGTACGCGTGGCCGGATGCGACGGCAACCCGCTCGCTTGGAGCGGATCGGTCCCGCTCACTACGGTAGCGCCCCCGGGCTACGAGATTGGCCGCAAGGGTGTCCAACTGCTGATGGAGCAAATCGAGAACAAGGTCCCGACAAAGACCAAGCATATCCACGTCAGCTCTGCCGCGCGCACCGTCACCGCGGTCACGGCCATCGAGGACATCAACCGCCAAGAACTCGTGCGGCCGTTCCTGCTGGAACGCGCCAGCACCCAGGCAAGCAGCCAGACCGACGCCACGGCCATCAACCTCGGTGCGTATCTATAGCACGCCCGCAAGTATGCTAAGTCGCCGCTCAAGCAAAAGGGGCCCGACCATTGCCGGGCCCCTTTTGCTTGAGCGCAAACGTGAGCAATCGCTCGTTTCAACGCCGCAATTTTCTAGCGCACAGTCTTGATTGCCGCCGCCAGGTCGAACAACGTATCGAGCACGGCCTCGCAGCCATCCACCACGTCCTGCGGCAGCGGCACGATATCGGGGACGGCAAAGACATGGCAGCCGGCCGTAATGCCCGAGACGCAACCGTTGCGCGAATCTTCGACCACGGCACATTCCTCGGGAGCAAAGCCCGCGCGCTCGCAGGCGAGCAGATACATCTCGGGGTCGGGCTTGCCGTGCACGACGTCCTCGCCACACGTTACCGTTTCAAACTTGTCAAAGAGGCCAACCATCTTAAGGTTGCGCTCCGCCGTAACGAGGCGCGACGACGTCGCTAGACCCACGTGATAGCCCGCAGCCAGCAGCTCGTCTAGGCACTCGGCGGCGCCGGCCTTAAGCTCCAGCTCGGTCTTGACCATCTCGTCGCGAATCTCCTTGTGGCGGACATAGACCGCCTCGGTGGTTTCATGGCTGCCGTAATGCCTATCCAGGATGTCCATGACATCGGGCAGCGTGCGGCCGATAAACTGATGGATCAGCGCTTCATCAATCGCGAGCCCCAGCTCAGCGGCGCCTGCCTTCCAGGCCTTAATCCCCAAACGCTCGGTATCGACCAGCGTTCCATCCATGTCAAAAATAACAGCCTTGATCATATCGGTCCCCCATCGACTCTCGCTGTCGCGTTGCTGCAACTCTACCGCATTTGGCAACTTGTATATAACGTATATGCCATATTGCACTTTCGTTACACAGATAGAAGTCTTATGGCAAGTAACGCATTAGGATTATAGTTTTCGATCGAGTACTCAACGATAAGGAACGTTTCATGATTTTAGACACCACGGCACCCGCAGAGGAGCTTCAAGACAAGCTATCGGCGCTCGAACAGCTGCTTTTGGCATACGGGCGCGTGGCTATCGGGTTTTCCGGTGGCGTCGACAGCAGCTTTTTGGCCGCCGTATGCGCCCGCATCATGCCTACCAATACCCTCCTCGTCCATCTCACCACGCCGCTCATCGGCACGCCCGAACAAACCTCGTTTGAGCGATCCGTTGACGGGCAAACCAATGAGGGGCCGCATTTTAAGCTCCCCGTGCTCAATCTTTCGGTCGATCAGCTGCAGCTCCCCCAAGTAGCCTGCAACGACGCCAATCGCTGCTACCACTGCAAGCAGGCCGGCTTTACCGCCATCGTGAACCACGCCAAGTCACTCGGCTTTCCCACCGTCATCGATGGCAGCAATGCAAGCGATCGCGGTGACTACCGCCCTGGCATGCGCGCGGCAGAAGAGCTCGGTGTACGCTCCCCCCTCATGGAGGTCGGCTTTACCAAGGACGAAGAGCGCGAGCTGCTGCGCGCATGGGGCTATCCCGTTTGGAACCTGCCGGCGGGAGCCTGCCTTGCCACCCGCGTCCCTACGGGCGAAGAGCTGACGCGCGAGAAGGTCGACCTGATTCGCGCCTGCGAGGATTACCTGCACGATCTTGGTCTGGCGCAGGTTCGCGCGCGCTTGGTCGGCGGCTGCATGCATATCGAAGCCGCCCCCGCAGATGTCGCCAAGATTGCCGCTTTCGGCGGTAGCGCCGTCGACGACGGGGGCAAGGCCCCACTGCCCGCTGCGATCGAGTCTGCGTTGCGCGAGCTGGGCTGCGGCCATATCTCCCCCGAGGTCAGCCCCTACATCCACGGCAACATGAACCTTTAGGTTACGCCGTTTTACAAACGGCGTAACTGCTCGGCGCTGCGCAGGCTCCGGGCACGGCAATCTGACGTTCAACTTCACGGGCGCGACCAAAAGGTCAGCGCCCGCTTGTTTCACGTCACCTTACCGCACCCGGAGCCCGCTCGCTCGCATATGCTCAACCTGCACTGCGTTAACTGACCTGCCAAAAAGGAACAGGTTTATTTTGGCAGGTTTTATCTGGGGAAATATCGCGAGGCAGTCGCTCCCCTAGCACCCATCAAACTTCGAGAGACGATAGAGGGGCAATTCGGCTGCATCTACTTCTTCCGATAGCGGCGGTTGCGGCTCGTCGATGAACCCATTACTTCGATGAGCCCTTTATCCGTCATTTTTGGCAGATGGTAGCTGACGGACGAATTTTGGCATTCCGTCTCTCTAAAACAAGGCGCTCATCTCTCTAACTTTAGAGAGATGAGCGCCTTGTTTTAGAGAGACATTAAGAGAGATGTATCGAATTCGCTGCTAGATTGCCTAATGCTATCTCTCTAACCAACCTTCTCTTTAGAGAGACATTTAGCGAGATGAGCGCGACCTCTCTAATCATGGGCTCCACTCTTTAAGGTGCACACTTCCTAACCGTGCCCTAAGTTGCGGTGAAATAGTCCCCGATTAACCTGCCAAAAAGGGACAGGTTTATTTTGGCAGGTTTTATCTGGGGAAACGCAAATAGGGCCGTGACACCCATACGGCGTCGCGGCCCTTTTCCTTGGAGAAGGATCAATTGATTGAACGGGATGACCGTTCTAGTCTTCGAGTCCGCTATTGATGAGCTCCGCAATCTCAACGGGATCGGTGCTCGCGCGCACCTTGTCACGGAAGCCGGCGTCCATCAGCATCACGGCAGCCTTGGAGAGCAAGCGCAGGTGCGTGGTTCCTGCCTCGCCGGCAGGCACGTACAGCGCGAGCGCAACATCGACGGGCACACCATCGAAGCTCGGCCATTCAACGGGCTCGACCAGCTTAAGCACGGCAACGCCCGGCGTGTGGATAGCATCGCTTTTGGCATGTGGAACGGCAAAACCGGCGACAAGGCCAGTCTCGGCCTCGTTCTCGCGAGCCATGAAGGCAGTCTCTACGGCAGATGCGTCGTCAGCAAAGCCGAGCTCGACGGCCTGATCGGACAAATAATGCAGGGCATCCTCGCGCGAGGCGGCGGTATACCCTATCGTCACTTGGTTGGCAGATACAAATCCCATGGAAACCTTCCTTACAACACAGACCTGACCGCAGCTTCGATGCCGTCGGCGTCCAAACCGTACTTGTGCAGCAAATCGACCGCAGGGCCGGACTCGCCATACACATCGCGCACGCCGACGCGACGCATCGGCACCGGATACTGCTCCGCTAGCACCGAGGCAACGGCCTCGCCAAGACCGCCGATAATCGAATGCTCCTCGGCAGTGACCACGCGACCGGTCTTCTTGGCGCTGGCTACAACCAGGCGTTCGTCGAGCGGCTTGATCGTATGCATGTTGATGACCTCGGCATCGATGCCATCGGCAGCGAGCG
>CAJLAN010000138.1 GCA_905204635.1 uncultured Collinsella sp.
TTCTTCCAGCCCGCCAACTAACCGACCTGCCATAAACCACCACAAAGGTGCCTGTCCCCTTTGCGGTGGTTTATGCTTTTCGGGGTGGAAGGGAGCGAGCAATGACGTCTGAGGGCTTTTTTGAACGGGTGTACGAGGTGGTCGAGCAGATCCCCGAGGGGATGGTAGCCACGTATGGCCAGGTGGCGCTGCTTGCCGGTCGTCCACGAAGTGCGCGGTACGTGGGGTATGCCCTGCATAGCAATCCGCGCCCCGGCGAGATTCCCTGTCACCGCGTGGTGTTTGCCGACGGCCGTATCTGTGAGGGCTTTGCCTTTGGCGGCCCCGATGCTCAGCGTGAGCTCTTAATGGGGGAGGGTGTGACGTTTACCGATCCCGTGCACGTCGACTTGGCCGCCTGTCGCTGGCTTGCCGGACTCTAACGGCTCTGCCGTGGCCAAAACCACCACAAAGGTGCCTACCCCTTTGTGGTGGTTTAGTTTACTTGGGCTAACTTATGGAGAAGCTATGGCGGCGGATATTGATGCTGCAAAGTAAACCACGGCGAACTATATTGGTTTCAGCAACGGAGCAGGCAATAGGCGATGAAAAAGCCTGCCCTGTTGAGTTTGATTCGCATTCCTCCCCTCTGTGCGATTCAACGGTGTACTTCGGGAACAGGCCCGCTGGCAACTAACTGCCGGCGGGCCTGTTCCTGTTTGTCGGGGGAGTGCGATGGACGGAGCCGAAGCGGTCCGGCGCAAAAAAAGGCGGACGCCGTAGCGCCCGCCCTATAGCAATCGAAAGCTCAAGCCAGCAGATCGGCCTAGTACACCATACCCATGGCGTCCTGAACCTCTGCCAGGGTCTGCTCGGCGATCTCGTTGGCGCGACGGTTGCCCTCGTGCAGCACGTCCTTCACATAGTCCAGATCGTTCTCGTAGCGCTGGCGACGCTCGCGGATAGGTGCGAAGTACTCGTTGACGACCTCGGTCACGTACTTCTTGAGCTGGCCGGAGCCGCCCATGCCAATCTCCTCGGCAATTTCGACCTCGGAGCGGCCGGTGCAGATGGCGGCTGTCGAAAGCAGGCCAGACACGCCGGGGCGGTTCTCGGGATCGAACGTGATCATGCGCTCAGAGTCGGTCTGGCTTTTCTTGATGCGCTTGGCCGTTTCCTCGGCGGTCATCGAAATATTGATGGCGTTGCCGTAGCTCTTGCTCATCTTGCGACCGTCAAGGCCGGGCAGCAGCGGGGTCTCGGACAGCAGCGCCTCGACCTCGGGAAATACCTTGCCGTAGCGGTTGTTAAAGCGGCGGGCGATGGTACGGGTGAGCTCGATGTGCGGCAGCTGGTCGCGGCCGACGGGCACCACATTGCCCTTGCAGAACAGGATGTCGCAGGCCTGGTGCACCGGGTAGCTGAGGAGCAGGCCCGTGAGCGCGTGGCCCGAGGCCTCCTGCTCGGCCTTCACCGTGGGGTTGCGCATGAGCTCGGATTCGGTGACGAGCGACAGGAAGGGGAGCATGAGCTGGTTTAGGGCGGGCACGGCGGAGTGGGTGAAGATGATGGTCTTCTCCGGATCGATGCCGCAGGCCAGATAATCGATGACCATGTTGTGCACGTTGTCGGCGATATTTGCCGTGGTGTCGCGGTCGGTGATGACCTGGTAGTCGGCGATGAGTACGTTGGTCCTGGCGCCCATGTTCTGCAGCTCCACGCGGCCCTTGAGGGTGCCAAAGTAGTGACCCAGGTGCAGACGGCCGGTGGGGCGGTCGCCGGTAAGCATGGTGAACTTCTCGGGCGTCTTGGCCAGGCCCTCGCGAATGGCGTTGCTCTTTTGCAGCGCGACTTCGTAGCTGTTCTCGTTTGGCATGATTGCTCCTAACGTATGTTCATGGGTCAAGATGATAACGCGTTTATTGGAGGGGCGGGGCGTAAGTAGGCGAGGGGCGGGAGAGGGGTGGCTTGTGCGATGGGCGCGGCGCGGCCGCGCTTGGCCAACGGTGCCTTGGCACATCCTCGGCAGCTTGCCCTAGAGCTTGTGGTGGCGCTCTTCTTTGCGCTCCTCGGCTGCCTGCTCCTCCTGCTTAAAGGCGGGGTCGTCGGGGGTGACCAGTTCGTCCTCGTGCGTGCGCTTGTTGTAATGGTGGCGCAGCACGGGTTCAAACAGGTGCAGGTGCTTGGCAAAGGCCGCCGAGCCAATGGCAAGCACGGTAAAGATGAGCACGCGCATGGGCACCTCGACCTGATTGATGGCGGCGGCGCCGGCCGAAAGCATGATGCACCAGGCATAGATGAGCAGCACAGCCTGTTTTTGGTTGTAGCCTTCTTGGATCAGGCGGTGGTGGATGTGGCCCTTGTCGGCCTGCCCGATGCTAATGTGGGCGCGCTTGCGGCGCACGATGGCGCTAAACGTGTCGATGATAGGCACGCCGGCAACGATGAGCGGGATGATAAGCGAGGTGAGTGCGGCGGTGCGGCTCACGTTGAGCAGCGAGATGGAGCCCAGCGCAAAGCCCAGAAGCAGCGACCCCGAGTCGCCCAAGAAGATGCTTGCGGGGTTGAAGTTGTAGCGCAAAAAGGCCAGACAGGCGCCAAAGAGCGCAATGGAGAGCGCGGCGGCGTCGATGCGGCCCGAGAGAACGGCCATCGAAAACATGGTGAACGAGGCGATGCCGCAGATGCCCGTGGCCAAGCCGTCGAGGCCGTCGATGAGGTTAATGATGTTGGTGAATGCCACCAGATAGATCACGGTGATGGGGTAGGCGAGCCATCCGAGCATGATCTCGCCGGGAGCAAACGGGTTGACGATGACGCCGATTTTTAGGCCGCCCATGCAGGCGATAAGCGCGGCGAGGACCTGTCCGGCCAGCTTTTGCTTGGGCGTGAGCTGGAAGACGTCGTCGATAGCGCCGGTCGCAAAGATGACGGTAAAGGAGAGCGCCAGCATGGGATAGCTAATGTGAAGGCGCGGGTGCGGCACCAGGACGGGTGGCCAGCCTAGGTACCAGGTGCCTAGGATTTGCACAATGCAGGCAACGACCAGGCCCAAAAACACCGCCGTTCCGCCCAAACGCGGGATGGGCTTGGTGTTGATGCGGCGCTTAGAAGGATAGTCGACGGCATCGAGCTTAATTGCCAAGCGCTTGACCAGGGGCACCGCGAGGAAGGTCGTGATAAAAGCCGCCGCTGCCACGCATAGGTACGGTATGTAGCTCGGGGACGAAGTCATGAATCTAAAAACCGCCAAGCGTCGAAGGAAAAGGTCAAAGGTTGCTACGCGGAAATGGCATAGCTGTCCCATGATACTCGACCGAGGGGGTGCGGAGGTTTGCACCGTGCGATTATCACGCGCATACCAGATATTGGAATGTTGTCGATGGCTTGTCGGGATGCCGGCGGGGATCCATATGGACTGTATGGTGATTTTCGGCAAAAGAAAACCACCCCCCACGTTACGAAAATGAACCCACCTAAAACAGGTGGGTGCCCTCATCGACTGTTCCAGCGTCCTTAACAACGAAGGATACCTGTACTAGGCACGACTGTGTGGGCTCCCTAAATAAACGCGACGGTTCACCCAGTTGCTCCGCGGGGGGCGGAATAACTACATCATAAAGCGGCACTTTATCGATTCCAGTCTTGACATTACAAAAATCGTGTCGGACGATTACGGCGCCTTAGGGACGGAGCCGTCTACCCGGTCTGGCCCTTTACGTTTGAGCTGCTGAATCGTTGTTTTGGAGCATGTTTTTATGCCGACGTCGTTGACCGAACTTTTTTCGCCCGCCTGCCATTTGTGTCCGCGCCGTTGCGGTGCGGCGCGTGATGAGGGTGCGCGTGGCGTATGCGGTGCCGACGACACGCTTAAGGTCGCTCGCGCGGCGCTTCATATGTGGGAGGAGCCGCCTATCTCGGGCGAAGCCGGTTCGGGCACGATCTTCTTTAGCGGCTGCTCGCTTAAATGTATCTACTGCCAGAATCACGAGATCTCGACCGGCAATTTTGGGCTTGAGATTTCGCCTGAGCGCCTGGTCGAGATTATGCTGGAACTGCAGGACCAGGGTGCCAACAACATCAATTTGGTGACGGCGACGCACTATGCGCACCTATTGCCTGCCGCGATTGTCGCAGCGCGGGAGCGCGGGCTGGACATCCCGATTGTCTACAACACGAGTGGTTACGAGCGCGCGAGTGCCGTGGCGGCGCTGGGCGACCTGGTCGATGTGTGGCTCACCGACTTTAAATATGCCGATGCTGGGCTTGCGCAGTCGCTTTCTCATATTAAGGATTACCCGCGCGTGGCCGTGTCGGGCCTGGCACAGATGGCGTGCGAGATCGAGCGCCGCGGGGGAGAGCTGGTGGACGAGGACGGGCTCATGAAGCGCGGCATCATCGTGCGCCACCTGGTGCTGCCGGGGCATGCGGACGATTCGTGCCGCGTTCTGGACCTGGTGTGGCAGACGGTGGGCGACGTGCCGATCTCGGTCATGAACCAGTACACGCCCAATGCCCTCATGCGCGAGCAGGGCGGCGATCTGGCGCGTGCCGTGACGCGCGAGGAGTACGAGCAGGTGCTCGACCATGCCGACGACCTGGGCTTTACGACGATGTTCTGGCAAGAGGGCGGCGCGGTAGACGAGAGCTTCACCCCGGCCTTCGACACCACCGGTGTTCTCACCAGTGCAAAGTAGTGCGTTCGTCGATGAATTTTCTGGGACGGGGATAAAAAATCATCGAGAGCATCGCCTGTTCGAAAAGTTGCCAAAATAGCCGCGTCCCAAAAAGACTGGTTATTGGGCGTTGACAGTTGGCGAGCCGTAGGTAAAATATCGACTTGTCCTGGGGACGTAGCTCAGTTGGGAGAGCGCTGCCGTCGCATGGCAGAGGCCGAGGGTTCGACTCCCTTCGTCTCCACCCTTGGATTTGATAAGCCGCTGACATTGTGTCGGCGGCTTTTTTTAAAAGAAAGGGCTATACCATGGCCGAGCTTGAGTCCCAACCACTGTCTGCCGAGGAGCGCGCCGAGTTGGAGGAGCTCCGCGCCGAGAAGGCTCGTCGCGAGGCCCAGGAAGAGGCCCGTCGCGAGCGCGAGGAGCTGGCTGCCCTGCGCGCCGAGCGTGCGAAGGTCGAGG
>CAJLAN010000139.1 GCA_905204635.1 uncultured Collinsella sp.
GCGGACGCGGAATCCCTCCGTCCCACAGCGACCGGGAGCTCCTCGCGTTAAGAAAATCGAGCCAACGCCCGCAAGCGGAGGGATTCGAACCCGCAAGGGTGCAAGCTGAGAAAACGCGAAGGCGCTCCAAGCCCATTAGGACCAAGAGCGCCTTACATCTAGAAAATATCAGCCCTGTTCCGAAAAGCGAGCCGCATGCAACAACCAAGTAACCACAGGCCCCGGGAGAGCGGGGACACCGGCTTAGGTTTATCGCGAGTTCCGCACGAACAGGAGGCCACGTGACCTCGATGTTTTGGACGTGACAGCGAGAGGGGTCCTGGTATGGCAAGGTGACGTGAAACAAGGCGGCGCTGACCTTCTGGTCGCGCCGCCGAAGTTGAACGTCAGATTGCCGTGCCAGGGCCCCTCGCAGCGTCAAGAAGACCGCCGTTCGGTAGAACGGCGGAACTAATTGTTCAGCATGCGGTCGAAGCTTCCCGAGTCGCCATCCCGATAGTCGGCGGTCATCAGAATCTCCTGCGGAATGCGTCCGCCCTCGCGCAGCACGTTGCGGAACTGCACGCGCGTGACCATGGGCAGATCTTTGATCGTCGCCGCCAGGTTCTGCGGTACACCCTGGTTGGCAGCCGCGGGCTCGCACTCACCGCCGGCCTTCACGCGGCGCTTGTGCTCGGCGAGCATGGCGCGATACATACCGGCATGCAGGCGAATCTCAACAACATTGGCATTACGGGTCTGCTCGACAATGCGCGCACCCTCTCGGTCGATGTCGCCCACGTAGTAGACATAGTTAAAGCGATAGCCGATCTCGGCCAGATAATCATCCAGTGCGTGTGAAACGCTCGCCTTGCAGCCGCCGCCAAAGATCACGCCACCCACCTTGGTGCCAAAAAGCTTGGCGTGCTTGCGGCCGCGCAGGAGCTTGACGATCTCGTCATAGGTGTCCAGGTTCTCGACCATAATGAACGGCTTGTCGGCGCCCAGCGTAAAGAAGCCCGTAAAGTGCACAGGACGGTTGGGAGCAACCTTGATTGCCTGCATGCTGATGCCCTTTTCGGTCATACGCCGAATCAGGCGCTCGCCGTGTTTGCCGTCAAAGGCCTTCTCATCGTTAAAAATCTGGTAGGCGCGCTGGCGACGCGAAGCGACCGGCGTGTCGGCGCCGCGATTCTGCTCTATCCAAGCCTGGATGATCGCAATCTCCTCGGCAATCTTGCGGTTGGACATCTCGTTGTGCTGAGTGCGCTGCGGAGCTTTTTTGTTATCCTTGCCCTCGACCTTAACGATTTGAGTCTGCTGCTCCTTAATCTTGGAGAGCGCCGTAGGCGTGGGAACGACCTTGAGCAGCTGCCTGCCCAGGACACGGGCCAGAGAAAACGCCGAAACCTCGCCATGAGCGGGCGGCTCAGGCTGCTGGGCGGCCGCATCGTTTGCAGTCGGTTTGGGCTGCGCCTGGGATTTGCGCTTGGAATCCGCCTGAGCTTTGCGCTCTTGCTTTGGCGCGGACGGACCCTTTTGCGAGCGCTCGGGCTTGTCCCCCTTCGCCGGCTGGCGCTTGGGCTGCTCCACCAGGGCCTCAGCCTTCGCATCCTTACTTTGCGTCGCCGCCTTCTCGGCCGCGGCCTCGGCATTTGAGCCACGACCGCCACGGTGACGACGACGGCGGGGCTTGCTCGAAGCGCTCTCCCCTGCCTGCTTATCAGCGGACTGCTGAGCTTTGACCTCGGCGTCGGCCGCAGGCTGCGACTCGGAAGGTTGCTGCTCGCAAGCCACCGGCTCAACGGTTTTCTCAGTTTGTTCGGCCTTATCGGCCTGAGCGGTCGAAGCCGGCTCGCCCTTCTCCTGACGCTTTACGGGATACGCGCGTCCCGCAAAACCGCGGCCGGGACGACACGAACCCGGAGCCCTCTTGGCAGACTCCTCAACATCGTCCGCAACCTCGGAAGGCTCTTCAGCTTCATGCGCGACATCCTGCTGCACAGCCTTAAAGTGAGCACCGCGACGACGCTTGGGCTCTTGGGCCTCCACGGGCTTTTGCTCCTTCGCGGGCTTCTGCGACTCAGCGGCAACCTCGGTCACAACAGTCTCGGTATCGAGTTCATCCTTTTGAGCCACGGCACGACGGAAGCGCTCCTGCTGGGCACGGCGCTGAGCATCGCGCTTGCCGCCCCCACCAAAACCGCCGCGGCCGGCCTTGGCCGTAAAGGCGCGAACGACGTTCTCATCGAGCAGCTCGTCGGTATCGACATGCTCGCGCGGGGCCGTTTCCACCGAAGCGGGCGCCTCGACAACGTCCTCGACGGCCTCTTCGACAGCCTCGGCAAGCTGCTCCTGAGCATCACTTATCTCGGCATGAATGGTATAGAACGCCGGACGTCCGTTAATGCCGCTGCCCTCGATCTTGGTAACGATCTTTGCCGCGATGAGTTCGTCGCGCATCGCCTTGGTGTCGCATTCCTTATCGACGGAGCGGAAAATCTGCGCCAGCGCGCTCGACTTGATCTTGAGTGCCTTGCGGCAGAGCAGGTCGTAGGCAACTAGCTTGGCGCGCTCGGCAGAAAGCGACGTCTGGCTGCTCAGACGCTCAGCCAGGGCATCGACATTATTTTGGTTATCGGAATATACCGTCTTGGCCACGGGGTCCCTTTCATATGTACACATATACGTCTATATGGTACAACGCGCGCCCTTATCCACGCAAAACATCTGCGAGAACACTCGGGCATCGCCCGCTTTTGCATGAAAAAAGACCGAGCCCGCGCAGCCGCGGACCCGGTCTTATCGAGTTGTATAGATGTGACGTTCAACTCGTCAGGTCGATTACGCCTTGGCAGCCTCGGCGTCGGCGGGGGCCTCGGCGGCAGCGGCGCGGCCATACTCGACTTTGCCCATCTCGGACCACTCGGGCTCCTCGTCGGGCATGGAACCGGCCTCCTTGCCGAAGAACTCCTTGAGGCAATTGACGGCAACGATGAGGCCCAGGACCATCAGCAGGACGGCAAAGACGAGCTGCAGGCCCTTGGTGGCGGCGACGGAAACGGCAGCCGTGGTGGCGGTAGCCGGGATGGTGCCGAAGAAACCGTAGGCCTGGACGGCGGTCATGCAGCCCATGGCGCTCTGGACCAGCGAGGTGAAGGTGCAGCAGAGCAGGAAGGCGACGGGCACGTAGAGCATCCAACCCTTGCGGCCGGTGCACTTACAGAACACGGCGAGGGTGATCATGGTCATACCGCCGAGCAGCTGGTTAGAAGCACCAAAGAGCGGCCAGATGTTGGCATAGCCACCAAAGGCGAGGGCGAGGCCAGGAAGCAGGGTAACGACCGTGGCGAACCAGGGGTTGCCGAGAACCTTCATGTAGCCGGCCTTGGACTCGATGGCCAGGGCGTCGTTGGTCTGGGCAAAGAACTCGGAGAACGAGGTGCGAGCGATGCGGGCGACGGCATCGAGCGAGGTCAGGGCCAGAGCGGAAACGTTCATGGTCATGAAGACGGTTGCGAGCGTGCCGTCAACGCCGAAGGCCTGCATACCGCGGGAGATGCCAGCTGCGAAGATCTGGAACGGGGTGGAAGCGACGCCGGCGTTAAGGGCGCCGGTACCGGCGGTGTTCATGTCGGAGAACATGATGCCGGCGACGATGATGGCAAGGATGCCGACGAAGGACTCGACGATCATGGCGCCGTAACCGACCTTGACGGCGTCCTGCTCCTTCTCGACCTGCTTGGAGGAGGTACCAGAAGAAACGAGGCTGTGGAAACCGGAGAGAGCACCGCAGGCAACGGAGACAAACAGGACCGGGAACATCATGCCCGAGGCATTGCTAAAGCCGGTGAAGACCGGAGCGGTGATGGTGGCCTGGCCGTTAGCGCCCAGGACGACGATACCGAGGACAGCGCAGACGATCATGACGATCATCATGATGGAAGTGAGGTAGTCGCGAGGGGTCTTGAGCATCTGGATGGGCATGGCACCGGCAAAGACCAGGTAGACCATGACGACGGCGAACCACTGGAACTTGTCCAGGTAGACCGGGAACTGCATGCCGACGGCGAACATGAGGACCATGAGTACCACGCCGGTGACGAACTCGGCAGCGCCGGTGAGGTTGAACTTCTTCTGGGCCCAACCAAAGGCCATGGCGACGAAGGTGAACAGGATGGAGATGGTGCCAGCGCAGCCAGCGGCATAGGACTTGGTGAAGTCGATGGCACCGGTAGCAGCACCAGAAGCGTCAACGGCCGGGGTGAACATGAACGTCTTGCAGACCATGTCGGTGAAAGCGGCGATGACGATGATGCAGAACAGCCAGCAGAACAGCAGGAACAGGCGACGGCCGGTCTTGCCGATGTACTTCTCGATGAGCTGGGCCAGGGACTTGCCGTTGTTCTTCATCGAGGCGTACAGGGCGCCAAAGTCGTGGACGGCGCCAAAGAAGATGCCGCCGACGAGGACCCAGAGCACGACGGGAAGCCAGCCGAAGGCCATAGCGACGATCGTACCCGTAACAGGGCCGGCACCGCAGATCGAGCTGAACTGGTGCGAGAACGCGGTGAAGGCGGAGACGGGCGAGAAGCTGTTGCCGTCTTTCATGCGCTTGGCCGGCGTGAGGGCCTCTTTGTCAACGCCCCACTTGTTGGCCAGCCATCGGCCATAGCCCAGATAGCCGCAGGCGAGCACCGCCGCGGCCACAACCATGAGCAAAACTCCGTTCATTACATTTCCTCCTCTAAAAAGAACTTCCCAGACATAAAAAATGAGGGCCGTCGGTTGCGCTCGACGGCCCTCATCTTCATCAGCCGCCCGTTATCGTACGGGCTAGCTGTATGTGCTAACCCGCATCAGATAATTACTACGCTGATAATGTTTAGCTGATGCGTGAACATGTCTAAGAAATCCTCTTCAATCATGATGTGAACGATCCGTGCGTGTTCACATCCCCCAGTGGTTGAAAAGGAGTATGAAACTTTAGTTACCTAAAGTCAACGCAAATATGTAATGAATTTTCCACTTTTTTGAATTTCTCGGTATAAAACGCCACTGACCTCGGACTTTACCCCACGACAGTTTTTGCATGAGAGATGCTCCTCGGGGG
>CAJLAN010000140.1 GCA_905204635.1 uncultured Collinsella sp.
CAGCTGGCTGGCGTTCATGCCGCCCATGCCACCTGCCATGCCCATGCCCATAAAGCCGGCCATTGCGCCGTTGGGGTTAGCGGCCGCCGCGCGCATCGCGTCGCTCTGGGCGCTGGCGATGTTGGCTGCTGCCATGGTGGGATCGCGCATGACCGCGGCCTTCTGCAGGTCCTTGATCATCTGCTCGTCTTCTTGCGAGGCGGCGATGGAGTTGACGCCAAAGCTTACGATCTCGACGCCGCGCAGGTCGCGCCAGTCGGCCGAGAGGACCTCGTTGAGCGCGCGGGCGAGCTCGGTGGTGTGGCCGGGGATGGCACTGTAGCGGATGCCCATCTCCGAGATCTTGGCAAAGGCGGGCTGCAGGGCGGTGAGCAGCTCGGACTTAAGCTGGCTGTCGATCTTGTCGCGCGTATAGCTATCGGTCACGTTGCCGCATACGTTGGTGTAGAACAGCAGCGGGTTGGTGATGCGGTACGAATACTCGCCGTTGCAGCGCACGGAGATGTCGACGTCCAGGCCAATGTTGTTATCGACCACGCGGAAGGGCACGGGCGAGGCGGTGCCGTACTTGTTGCCGATGATCTCCTTGGTGTTGATGAAGTAGACACGCTGGTCCTTGCCCGCGTCGCCGCCAAAGGTAAAGCGGCTGCCGATATTGGCGAAGGTCTCCTTGATGGAATCGCCCAGGTTGCCGCTAAAGACGCTCGGCTCGCTGCCGGTGTCAAAGACGAACTCACCGGGCTCCAGCGCGACTTCGATGATCTTGCCGTTTTGCACCACGAGCATGCCCTGGCCGTCGTTGACGGCGATGACCGAGCCGTTGGAGATGACGTTGTCCTCGCCGCGCGTGTTGGAGCTGCGGCCGCCGGTGCGCTTGCTGCCCTTGCAGGCCAAGACGTCAGCGGGCATCGATTCGCAGTAGATAAATTCCTTCCACTGGTCGGCCATGACGCCGCCGGCAGCACCCAATCCAGCTTTCAAGAGTCCCATGGTGATCTTCCTTTCTCGTCAAAGGCCGGGTGGTATTGGTCAGGATGGTTAATCGTCCTTGTCGTCCTTCATGACAACGGTGGTCTCGGTGTGGCTGAAGGTGTCGTGCTTCTCGGTCAGGTCGAGCTCGCCACAGTAGCAATCGGCGTGGGTGGCCTCGTTGGCCGTCTTGAGCTGGCCCACCAGCAGCACGTCTGCGATGACCACGATGATCAGCGGCGCGACGATGTTGATGAGGATGCCCTCGATATCAAAGGTGAGGTAATCCGGATCGAAGGCGTTCTCACCCATGAAGAGGATCTGGGAGAGGACAAATCCGATCACAAAGAACAGCACCGAGGCGATAGCGAGCTTGGGCTTGGAGCAAGGAAGCTCGCCGACCATACGGCCGGTTTGGCCGTTCATGGCAAACAGGTAGCTCTTGCCGTTCCACGAGGTGGAAAGCATCCACACGGGGAACAGGGCATAGTCGCTGTCTTCCCAGGTGTAGTCGAGCTGCTTGCTTTCGACCGTGGCATCGTCATATTCGTCGACGACGGTTTCGCGCAGGGCCGAGATCGTGCTTTCCTCCATGCGGCGTTCGGCGCGCGCCTTGCAGGTTTCGCAGTCCTCGTCGTAGCGGTTGGCGATGTAGCCGGGCATATACGCGACCGAAAACGGGCGCAGGGCATCGTAGTCAAACGGCTCGATGGCGTCCATGTGGCCGTCGGGCATCTTGGACGATCCGTCGACGGGCACGCGCTTAAACGAGATGTTTCCCTTGCGGTAGGCGTCGTAGTGGTCGGTGGTCGTGACGGTGCGGTCGGATTCCTCGGTCACGGTCTCGTTGGTCGCATCGAAGTACACTTCGCCGTCAACGCGGGCGCCGTAGAGCCAAAACGGCACGTAGACACCTTGGACCTCGTCGATGTGGTTGCCGGTGACAAAGCTCTTGGGCAGCAAGATCTTGCCCTTGTAGTGTTCCTTGAGTGCGGCTGTGACGTCGTCGCGCCCGAGCTTAAACGGAATTACCAGGTCGGGCGAGAAGTCGCCAGAGAGCTGGCCGGGCGCCACGGCGGAGTTGCCGCAGTACGGGCAGGTGGTGACGGCGACGGTGCCGTCGGACACGAGCTCGGCGCCGCACGACGAGCAGATGTAGCCAGCGTTTTGGGCGAGCTCCTGCACCGCGTCGTCGGCGACGGGCTTGGGCGTTGCGGCTGCTGCATCGGCTTTGGCATCTGCCTTGTCCTGGCGCTCGCGATAGAGGGCCTCGACTTCTTCGACTTCAAAACGAGAATCGCAGTAGTCACAGACGAGCTTTTGCTCGGCACTGGCAAAATGCAAGGGGCCACCGCAGGCAGGGCACTGATAGTTAACGCTCTCGAAGGCCATGATCGGTCCTTTCCGCGCCGGGGGCTATGCGCCGATGGCGCCGCCGCAGTATTCGCAGCGCCCACTGGCATCGGGAATGGTGGTGGCTCCGCAGAAGGGGCAGGTCACCGCGGTCTTGGGAGCCTTGGCGGCCACGACGCTGTCGCGCGTCTCCTGGCGCAGCTGCACCAGGGCGTCGCGGACCTCGGTTGCCTGGCGCTTGGCCTCGCGGTATTCGATGGAGCCGCGCTGATCGATGGTGGAGTCGTTCACGCGCAGGTTGATCTCGGTGAAGTACGGCGTGTTG
Organism: uncultured Collinsella sp.; assembly: GCA_905204635.1. Taxonomy (GTDB): domain Bacteria; phylum Actinomycetota; class Coriobacteriia; order Coriobacteriales; family Coriobacteriaceae; genus Collinsella. Next base: position 2,648 of record CAJLAN010000140.1, read on the forward strand.
ACGTGGATGGTCAGATTAAAGTCGTAATCCAGGTCGTAGCGCGGCGGGTTGTAGCTCTCGCGCTCGCCGTCCTTGGTCTCGCGATAGATCTCGGTGCGATGCTCGTCGATATCCATATCGCAGCCGAGTACCTGCGAGAACTCGATGATGTCGGGATTGGCGTCGCGCCAGCGGCTCTGCGAAGTGATGATCAGCAGGCCCGCGTCCTCATCGAGCATAATATTGGTGCGCCCGGCAGAAAGCGTGCGCGTGGGGTTGAACGAAGACAGGCGCTCGGCGTTGGCCTCGCGGTAGGCGAGTTGCTCACGGATATCGTCCGCGGTGCTGGAGCGATAGCCGTGAAAGTAGGGGGAGAGCTTGCCGGCGCACTCTTTGCACAGGTAGCCTTCATTGATTTTTGTCTTACCTAGAAGTCCCAGCTCGGTACCGCAAATCGCGCACTCTTTCTTCTCGAACATCTTGTCAAAGAAGCCCATGGCTGCCTCCCATCAACAGGTAGCGTGTGTCACTTTTGATGATGGGGGAGTGTGCGATCCTTCGCGATACCCAGACGGCTCAAGGAGTCTCCACAACTGGGACACATGGCCCATTTTTGACTAGTCGTTGGGGACGTTCTTAAACGACTAGTCGCGGGGGACACTCTTCGGCCACTCATTGGGGACGTACTTAAATGAGTAGTAGTTGGAGACACTCCTGGCCGAGCTAGAGATCGCGCGCGTCCCTTCTGGTCCATGCGGCTCAAAATCGCGGCGTGATGTGGACGGCTGGGGTCGAATTGGCAGCATTTCGAGCCTGGCTTCGATATTGAGACTGGTTCTTTATTAAAATGGAATTCCAGACAATTGAGCGGCCGGGGGTTAACCATGAGGGGCATGGGAGACACAACCGCATATCTGCGTCGGGGCATTCGGGAGATTATATGCCTGGCGCTGTTCTTCTTCACGTTTTTGGCGTGCGAGTATCTCTTTGATGTGCGCATAGCCGAGTTCGTGCCATCGAGTGAGGTCGTCATCTACGAGAGCATCGTTGTCGGCGCGAGCGTGATTGGCTTTTTCGTGCGCCCATTTCTGTACTATCGCCTTCCCCAGACGATCGATGCGACGAGCGATATTACAGGCGTGCTGTTGGTATCGGCGTTGCTGCTGATGATTACGGCAGTGCGGTTTGAGGTAGTAATTGCCGGCGGCCTGGTGGCGTGCTGCGCCCTGGGCTATTGCGGATCGACCGCCCATGCCAATCTTGCGCGGCGTTTTGCGCAGACGCCCTGCCTGGCGCGCGCCGCCGCACTTTCCTATGCCATGGGCGTTCTGGTACAGGTGATCAACCACATGGTGATGCCTGTCGGCATTCCTCAGCAGGCTGTTCTGGTCGTCTGTGCGATCGCGCAGGTGGCGTTGCTCCACGGTGCCCGACGCGCCAAGTGGCATGACGATCCCGAGGCAAAGGCGGCATTCCGTCGCGCCGTAGTTCGCCTGACCGTGGCGACGGCGTATCTTTCCAGCGTATTCGCCGCTCTCAACGCGGGCTTCACGACCCTGCATGCTGTCGGAGCCGTCGATTTGGGCGATTGGCCGCGCCTGCTGCTTGTCGTGAGCTCGTTGGTCGCTGGCGCACTATTTGACCTGCACGGCCGCTCGTATATGAATATCGGCATGACATGTGCCGCCATACTGTCCACGTTTTCGTTCTTTGTGCTCATCATCGATGGCAATGGCGGCAACGAGCTTGCTGCCACGATCATCTTTTATCTGGGCTCGGGCTTTTTCGTGGTGTTCTTTACCACAAAATATGCCGCCGTCTCGCTCTATGCGCGCTGGTCATATTTTTGGCCGTGCATGGGTCGCGTCGTCAACAACGTGTGCTCGATGTTCGTGACGGCGCCGGCAGTGGCGATTATCTCGAGTCAAAATGTGCTGGCTGCGGTCGGTGCGGCGCTCGTGATGTTTGTGGGCATTGCGATTACGCTGCTGGGGCAGTTGGGGCAACGAGCCGATGATGCCGCGATGCGGGACGGACTGCCGCTTGCCACCGACGATCTTGGTGGGGATCTTGCGCCCACATGCTCCGACCCCGAGCCCGTGGAGGCAGCGGAGCCCACGTCCGATGAACGCCTCGATGCCTTCGTCGTCACCTTTGGGCTTACAAGGCGCGAGCGCGATATTCTTGAGGTCTTGGTCGTTTCGGACCAGAGCGTTCAGGACATCGCCACAACGCTTTTCCTTTCGCGCTCCACGCTCTATCGTCACATTTCCTCGATCAACAAAAAGACCGGCACCGCCTCGCGCGTGGCCCTCATCAACTTCTTCTGGTCCTGGACACCCAAGGACTAGCTAATCTCCCAATAAGTCGCGGTGGAATAGTCCCTAAATTAAAGTCACGGGGCTTTAAACAGGAACTATTTCACCGCAATTGCTGAGGGGATAGACTGCGGCGGCGGCAG
>CAJLAN010000141.1 GCA_905204635.1 uncultured Collinsella sp.
GATACTGATACGATAGGGACGTTAGCAACTGCCGCCGAGCGGCTCAAACGAAAGGAAGCCTGTATGGAGTCCTCTGCCTACCCGATGCTCTTTAGCCCGATCAAGGTCGGTACAACCGAGGTCAAGAACCGCGTCTTTATGCCGCCGGTGTCCACCAACCTGGCCGATCATGGCTATGTGACCGACGACTTGGTCGATCATTACCGTGCCCGCGCCAAGGGCGGCGTGGGCCTCATCATTACCGAGGTCGTGACGGTCGAGCCTACCTATACCTATCTGCCGGGTGACATGTGCTGCTACGACGACACGTTTATCCCCGGCTGGGAAAAGCTCGCCGCGGCCGTCCACGAGTATGGCTGCAAGATCATGCCGCAGCTCTTCCATCCCGCCTACATGGCCTTTAACATTCCGGGCACGCCGCGCCTGATCGCTCCGTCCTTTGTGGGCCCGTCTTACGCCCGCGAGGCACCGCGCCCCATCACGGTCGACGAGATTCACGAGCTCACGCATCAGTTTGGCGACGCTGCCGTGCGTATGCAGAAGGCTGGCGTCGATGGCGTTGAAGTCCATGCGGCACACGCCCACGGCATGCTCGGCGGCTTTTTGACTCCGCTCTACAACAAGCGTACCGACGAGTACGGCTCGCTCGCCGCCCGCATGCGCTTCTTACTCGAGGTCATCGCCGAGATTCGCGAGCGCTGCGGCAAGGACTTTATCATCGACGTCCGCATCTCGGGCGATGAGTACACCGATGGCGGCCTGACCCTCAACGACATGATCTACGTCTCGCGTCGCCTGGAGAAGGCCGGTGTCGACATGATTCATGTGTCGGGCGGTACCACCATCAAGCGCGGCTCCGCGATTCCCGCTGCCGGTACCCAGCAGGCCTCGCACGCCGCCTGCTCGCGCGAGATTAAAAAGCACGTCAACATTCCCGTCGCCACCGTCGGCCGCATCAACGAGGCCTGGATCGCCGAGGAGCTGATCGAGGACGGCGCTGCCGACATCTGCATGATGGGCCGCGCCAATCTGTGCGATGCCGAGTTCTGCAACAAGGCCGCTGCCGGCAACGCCGACGACATCCGCCCCTGCATTGGCTGCCTGCGCTGCCTAAACGGCATTATGTTCGGCAAGCGCATCTCCTGCACCGTCAACCCCGATGTTGAGCGCGACGAGGCCGGCTACGAGCCTGCCGCCGAGGCCAAGAACGTACTGGTTGTGGGCGCTGGTCCTGCGGGCATGGAGGCAGCCTACATTGCCGCCAAGCGCGGCCATAACGTGGTGCTCGTGGACAAGCAGGATGAGCCGGGCGGCGAGATGCGCATCGCAGCCGTTCCGCCGGCAAAGCAGGAACTCACTCGCGTGATCAAGTATCAGTATCGTCGTCTGGCCGAGTCGGGCGTGAAGTGCGTCTTTGGTACCGAGCTTACTGCCGAGGACATTCAGCGTGACTACGCGGGCTACGAGGTCGTCCTGGCTTATGGCGCCGAGCCCATCGCTCCGGCCTTCATGCAGGGCTTTAAGCAGGTTATGACGGCTGACGACCTACTGGGTGGCAAGGCTTTCCCGGGCAAGAAGACCGTCATCGTGGGCGGCGGCACCGTCGGTTGCGAGACGGCAGATTACCTGGCCCCGCTGGTCAACGACCTGTCGCCGGCCAATCGCGATATCACCGTTATCGAGATGACCAAGACGCTCGCCGCCAACGAGGGCGGCGCCGGTCGCGCGGTGCTCATCACGCGCATGCTCTCAAAGGGCGTCCACGTGCTGACCGAGGCCAAGGTGACCGAGATTACCGAGGACGCCATCAGCTACGAGAAGGATGGCGAGGTCCACACCATCGCCGATGCCGATACGCTGGTGCTTGCCATGGGCTATCGTCCCAATACCAAGTTGGCCGACGACCTTGCCGCTGCCGGTGTTGCCACCCACGTGTTGGGTGACGCCAACAAGTGCGGCAACATTCGCGACGCCATCGGCGACGGCTACAAGGTTGCCTGCGAACTCTAGTCAACCCCTTTGCACCAATCGATTGCAAAAAGCGGCGGCTGCCCTGTGCGTTGGGCAGCCGCCGCCTGCGTTTTGCCAAAGAAAGATTATTGTCGGGCCCTAAATGCCTTTTGCTTCTGCTCCCTCCGCAATCATGTTGCGGTTATACACCAGGTGCAGATACATCGCGTCGTGCGCGGCGGTGGGATTGCGCGAGGCGATGGCGTCGGCCACATCGCGGTGCGTGCGGATAGTTTCCTCGACGAGCTTTTTGCCGGTCACGTCGATAAAGAGGGGGACGGATGCCTTGAGCACGCCCATCAGGCGGGGAACGACGAGGTTTCCGGAGCTCTCGGCAATGGCATTGTGGAACGCGGTGTCGGCGGCGGAGTAATCCTCACCGGCCTCGGCCAGGCGCTCGGATTCGTCGCAGAGCTCTTTGATACAGACGACCTGGTCGTTGGTTGCGTGCTCTGCGGCCATGCTGGCCATCTGCGGCTCGATCATAAAGCGCACCTCGAGTAGGTCGCGCGCCAGACGCTGCTTGTCGTCGATAAAGGTAAAGCCCAGCGGGTCGTCGGCAACGCCGGGGTTTGACGCCACATAGGTGCCCGAACCCTGCTTAATGCGCACGATATTGCGCGACTGCAGCAACTTCATGGCCTCGCGCACGGTGCTCCTGCCGGCGCCCAAGCGCTCGACCAGCACGGTTTCCTTGGGTAGGCGATCGCCTTGCTCAAGGTGTTCATCCAGAATCAATTGAATGATTTTCTCCGATATTTGCTCGGGGAGTCCCGATTCGGCGCGGGCCATAGCTATACCTTTCATTACAAAATTCATCTGAGCTATTTTAGCGCACCACGGATGCGATATTGGCCGCTGGATTTGAGTCGGGCGGCTTAGATATACCGTTCGCAGCGCAAATACGACCGTTTACCAAATACATCAGATGTATTTCGAACAAATTTCAAAATGAAACATCAGACCTTTCCAAAACACGCTATAGTCATCAGACGAATTCAAAAGGTCTGATGAATTGGAGGAAAGATGTCAGACCCAACGTTTATGGCTGACCCCACCAGGTTGGTCATCGCCGCCATCGTGGGCATCGCGCTGCTGCTTGCGCTCATCATCAAGTTCAAGCTGCACCCCGTGCTGTCGATGATGGTCTCGGCGCTCGTGATCGGTATCGGAGCCGGCATGCCGCTCGACATGGTGGCAGACACCGTCACCAAGGGCGTGGGCACCACGCTGCAAAACATCGCCCTGCTCATTGGCCTGGGATCGATGTTTGGCCAGATTTTGGAGGAGAGCGGCGGCGCCAAGAAGATCGCCCAGACCTTCATTAACACCTTTGGCCAGGGCCACTCCAGCTGGGCGCTGGGCATCACCGGTCTGGTCATCGGCACAACGGTGTTCTTTGAGGCCGGCGTGGTCGTTTTGATTCCGCTTGCGTTTAGCGTGGCATCGCAGACCAAAAAGTCGACGCTCTACTACGGCATCGCGCTGCTCGCGGGACTTGCCGCTGGCTATGCGTTTGTGCCGCCATCGGCCGGGTCGGTTTTGGTCGCCGGCACGCTCGGTGTCGACCTGGGCACCATGATTCTCGTCGGTATCCCCACTGCCTTCATCGCCATGGCGATTGCCGGCGTCATCTGGGGCCGCAATGTGGGCGGTCGCATCTTTACCGATGTTCCGGAACACTTTACCTCTGCCGAGGGCGCGAGCGACGAAAAGGAGCTTCCCTCCTTTGGCATGGTGCTTGCCATCGTGCTCACGCCGCTTTGTCTGATTTTGCTGGGCACGTTGTCCTCTTATATCCCCATGCCCGCCGAGCTCGCCTCGATTTTTGCCTTCCTGGGTAAGCCGTTCGTCGCTTTGACGCTCGCCACGCTCGTCGCGATGTATCTGCTGGGCGCGCGCCGCGGCTACTCCGGCGCCGAGCTCAAGGCCCTGCTCGACCGCTCTCTTAAGCCCGTCGGCATGATCTTGCTGGTTATCGCCTGTGGCGGCGTCATTCGCTGGATGCTACAAGACTGCGGCTTGGGTCAGGTTATCGGCCCTATGCTCGAGGCCTCACCGCTGCCTTTGGTGGTCGTTGCCTTTTTGATCGCCGTCATGGTGCGTGCCTCTGTCGGCAGCTCCATCGTCGCTATGACCATGGCATCGGGCATTATGGCCGCCATGCCTGCGGTCGCTGGTGCTTCGGTGCTCATGCGTGCCGCTATCTGTCTTGCAATTTGCGGCGGCGCCACAGCCCTCTCGCACGTCAACGATGCCGGTTTTTGGATGTGCTCCTCGTTCCTGGAGATTGACGAGAAGACCACCCTCAAGTCCTGGACCGTTATGGAGACGCTCATCGGCCTTTCGGGTCTTGCCTGCGCCCTGGTGATTTCGTTCTTCGCCTAGTTCGCTTAGCTAAGCATCTTTCGCCGAGTGCATCGCTCGGTACCCATTTACACCTGATTCATTAACCAACGATTGGTACAACCGTTCAATTCAAAAGAGGAGAGCATCATGGACGAGAAAACCAAAGCACAGATTCAGCAGGAGGCCGCCGACCTGGTTGCCAAGCTGCAGCCGCGTTCTGGCAAGTTCCGCACCATCAGCCCCGAGATGGACCCGCTGCGCCTGGGCTCTGGCTGGAGCATCGAAGACCTGGACAAGCCGCAGGTCATCATCGAGTCGACCTTTGGCGATTCGCACCCGGGTTCTGCCGGCCTGTTCGAGCTGGTCGAGGAGGTGCGCGCTGGCGTTGCCGAGGCTGGTGGCCACGGTGCCCGTTACTTCTGCACCGACATTTGCGACGGTGAGGCCCAGGGCCACGACGGCATCAACTACTCGCTGCCCAGCCGCGACATGATCGCCAACATGATCGAGATCCACGCCAAGGCCACCCCGTTCGATGCCGGTGTCTTCGTTGCCAGCTGCGATAAGGGCCTGCCCGCGAACCTCATGGCCATGGGCCGCATCAACATCCCCTCCATCGTCGTCACCGGCGGCGTCATGGATGCCGGCCCCGACCTGCTGACCCTGGAGCAGCTCGGCG
>CAJLAN010000142.1 GCA_905204635.1 uncultured Collinsella sp.
CTGCCACGACTTCGTCGATGCCCTGCGGCGGTGCGGCATCGAGGGCTGCCGGGTTGCCGGCGTTCTCCCACTCGTCCACCAGGCTCGAGTCCACCGACCGCACCACAAAGCCCAGCCACGAGATAATGTCGCACAGGCGCTCGTCGCGTTTCTCGATCGGCACGGTGCGGTCGAGCGAGCGGTAGGCCTCTGCCAGGTAGCGCAGCAGAATGCCTTCGGAGCGGGCGATACCGAGCTTTTGGATGTAACCCTTAAAATCGCTCGCGCTTTCCAGCATATCGCGCAGGACGCTCTTGGGAGAGAGCTGGTAGTCGTTTGCCCAGGGCACTTCATGGCAGTACTTGTCAAAGGCGGCGTCGAGCAAATCCTCGAGCGGCTTTTCGTACGTGACGTCTTGAATGCGCTCCAAGCGCTCCTCATACTCGATGCCGTCAGCCTTCATTTCGGCCATCGCGCGGTCGCGCGCGGCGCGCTCCTGTGCGCGCAATACCTGCTTGGGGTCCTCGAGCGTAGCCTCGACCATCGAGATCAGATCCATGGTATAGGTCTCACTCTCGGGGTCGAGCAGCTCCAACGCGGCAAGCAAAAATGGCGAGAGCGGCTGGTCGAGCGCAAAGTCCTCGGGCAGATCGACCGTCAGTGCGTAGTCGATGTCTGGTGCGGCGTCAGTCGGGGCGTCGGGCGCGGGCGGCACCTCGGTGCGAACGACGACGCCGGAATCGATGAGCGTGGCGAAGATCTCGTCGGCACGAACCTCGAGCTTTGCCTTTTCCTCAGGGGTCTGCAGGCTTGTTTCGATGAGGTCGTGTACGCGGGCTCGGGCATCGCCGCCCTGCTCGACCACGCTAATCACCATGGAGTGCGTGATGCGAAGGCGCGGCTTGAGCGTCTCGGGCTGCGTCTCGATCAGGCGCTCAAAGGTCTGCTTGTTCCAGGTGACAAAGCCCTCGGGGGCCTTCTTCTTTTTAATCTTGCGGAGCTTCTTGGGGTCGTCGCCCGCCTTGGCCATGAGTTTGGCGTTCTCGATCTCGTGCTCCGGGGCCTCGGCGATGACCATGCCCTCGGTATCGAAGCCCGAGCGGCCGGCGCGACCGGCAATCTGATGGAACTCGCGGGCGCGCAGGCGACGCATCTTGTAGCCGTCGAACTTGGTGAGCGCGGTGAGCACCACGGTGTGGATGGGTACGTTGATGCCGACGCCGAGCGTATCGGTGCCGCAGATGACGGGCAGCAGGCCCTGCTGCGCCAAACGCTCGACCAGCAGACGATAACGCGGCAGCATACCGGCGTGGTGCACGCCGACGCCGCAGCCAAGCAAACGCTTGAGGATCTTGCCGAAGGCCGTCGAGAAGCTCGTGCCCTTGGCCGCCTCCTTGATGGCCTCGCGCTGCTCCTTGCTGGCAATGCCAAAGTTGGCGAGCGACTGTGCCGTCGCAAGGGCGGCATCCTGGCTAAAGTGCACGATATAGAGCGGGGCCTCTCCGCCGCGCATCGCGAGCTCGACGGTGCCCTCGAGGGAGGTCGTCACGTAGTCGTAGCTCAGCGGCACGGGGCGTGGGGCATCGACGACCAAGTCGCAGGTAGCGCCGGTGTGTTCCTCGAGTGAGGCGGCGATGGCAGTGACATCGCCGAGCGTGGCGCTCATGAGCATGAATTGCGTGTGAGGCAGGGTGAGCAGTGGCACCTGCCAGGCCCAGCCGCGGTCGGGGTCGGCAAAATAGTGGAACTCGTCCATGGCGACGCAGCCCACGTCGGCGCCCTCGCCCTCGCGCAGTGCATCGTTGGCAAGGATTTCTGCCGTGCAGCAGATGACGGGCGCCTTGGTGTTGATATGCGTGTCGCCGGTGATCATGCCGACGTTATCGCGGCCGAGCACCTGCACAAGGTCGAAAAACTTTTCGCTGACCAGAGCCTTGATGGGGGCCGTGTAATAACAGCGCTTGCCCTGTGCCATGCCCATAAAGAGCATGCCTAGCGCGACAAGCGACTTGCCCGATCCGGTCGGTGTTCCCAAAATGACATGGTCACCGGCGGCTAGATCCATGAGGGCCTCTTCCTGGTGGTCCCACAGCTCAATACCGCGGTCGCTTGTCCATTCAAAGAAGCGTTCGAAGGCCTGATCGGGCGTGAGCCATGGTTCGGGCTCGCTACCATCCTCGGGCTCCCACCAGGTGGGGGAGAGCGCGCCGAGCGAGCCGAATTCGGCTTCGGTTCCCGTGCCGCCCGAGAACGAGCTGGCGGCGCCGGCGCCAGAAACGGTGCTGGCGGAAGTATCTGTCGTGGTCTGTGCCATGTGGTTGCTTTCTCTCGCCGTTTGTCCGCCAACTATTATGGCGTAGCAGCGGCGCGGGGTGCCAGCGCGCGAGAAAATGCAGGAAATGGGCGTTCTGCCCAGCCGTTTGGTGCAGTTGCCAGCTAAGTGAGTAGACTTTTTGCAATATCGCGAGCACATGGCTTTTGCGCAAGAGCTCTACCTGCGGTTTTAGTTTTCGTTATGCGGGTTGTGCTTGGCTATTGCAAAAAAGTCTACTCACTTAGGTTTGAGGGTCGTTCGCTGACGCCTATTTTCACTTGTTTGCCGACGCCGCGACCATCAGAAGCCCCTAGGACTCCTGCGGCAGGCGCTTCTTGCTTTTGCGGGCGCGGTTTCTAAAGTTCTCGACGGCCTCTTCCATGCCCAGAGGTACATAGGTGAGCGCATCGAGGTTTTCGGGCAGGTAGCAGGCAAGGCTTTGCTCCTGCGCGCGGCCCGCCGCGAGCTGTTCATCGCTGGGCTGCGCGCCGGGTGTGGCGCAAATGCCATAGACGGCGGCACCCATCTCGCGCGTGCGGCATTCATATTCGGTCTCGGGGTGCTCGGGATGGTCGCGGCGGACGTCGTCGCTTACCCAAAGCGTATCGTAGCCGGCCGCGGCAAACTGTCCCAGGGCGTAATCGCGCAACGGCTTGCTATCGGTGCGCAGCGTGACGGTAGCGCCGGCTGAAAAGAGCGGGCGGTAGAGCATCAGATGGTCGACATGGACGAGTCGTTTTTTAGCGTACTTGGCCTTGGGCTGCGGCGTGGGAAAGTTAATGGTGATGGCATCGAGCTCGCCTGCGGCAAACAGCTGTGGCAGCGATGCGGCGCCTCGGGGCAGGACGAGTGCGTTGGATAGCCCCTGTTCGCAGATTTTCTGCGCGGCATAGGCGATGCAGATGGGCTCCTGGTCCATGCCGATAAAGAGGGTGTCGGGCTCGCGGTGGGCGCGCTCGACCAGATAGGTTCCCTTGCCACAGCCAAGATCCAGGTGAAGGTGTTCGAAGGGCTTGCTGCCAGCTGGCGCGCAAGCCTCGCGCCAATCTCCGGCATAAGCCTCGGGGTTCGTCTCGATCGCATCGGCGTAGCGCTCCAGGCGCTCCTCGAGCACAAAGTTCTTAGGCGTGCGAACGTGGACGGCTCCCATGAGGCTCCTTGGTCATAAATGCGAAACGCATGGCCGCGCGTTCCGTCAATGGGTTGAAAAGGGCGGGCATAGATTGCCCGAAAGATGTGGTGCGGCTCGGCGGCGAGTCGTCGGTGCCTACAGGCGCTTGAGAATCACATAGCGGTTGAGCTCGCCGCTACGACCGTCGGCATGGAAGCGCTCAAGCTCGCGCACGGGGACCTCGCCGCTCTTGTAGAACGTACGGACGCCGCGCACCAGGTCGGTGATCTGCTGATCGTCAAAGTGATGGCAATAGCGGTAGGCGTGGCGGTCGTTTTGCCAGCCGATGAGGTGGTCGCCGGCTTCAAACTGCGCGGAATCGTAACCCTCAAACGGCGGGGTGAGCTCGGCGCGGGCTTCGGCTCGAACGGCCTTGCGCGCCCTGCGCTCGTCGTTCATAAACTCCCAAAAGCTGATGGCGATGATGCCGCCCGGGCGCGTCTGCCGCACCAAGGCGTCGAGTACGCGTACGCGGTACTCGCACGACGGCACGTGGTGCATAAAGCCAAAGCAGACCGAGATGTCGGCGAGCGGGGCGTCGAAAAGCACGTCGGGCGTCTCGGCGGGGTTGAGCTTCATGAGGGCGTCGAGCACGTCGAGTTCCTGGAAGTGCAGGTTGGGAATGCGAAGCGCGTGGCCATGTGCATCGATAGCCAGGTCTTGGCACGAGTCGACACCATAGAACTCAAACGGGCAGCTGGCATCTGCCGAGGGGTTTGCGCCGTCGACGCCCTTGGCGGCAAGTGCGCCGCCGGCGGCAAAGTTCTCGAATCGCATATTGCCGCAGGCAAGATCGAAGACGCGGACGGGATGCTCGATCGTGGCGGCGTTGAGCTGCCCGAGCGCGATGTCCATGGTGCGCACCCAGCCGGGCCACGGGGCCTGGCGCGTATCGGAAAAGGAAGCGGAGTGCTCGCGATAGAACGTATTGTTGAGCTGGATGAGCGATGAGGCGAAATCGCGGTTCACGGCGCGGAACTCCCTCCGTTGGCGGTGCGGAATAAACAGTACGACCATACTACCGTTAACGCCGCAACGGGGACAACCGAGCCGTGGGTCATTGCTTTGTTTGGACACATTTCCGCAGCTCATATGTGCCCGCAACCGCCGGTTGTCAAAAATCTCACTAGAATAGGTGGCATGCTTTTGGCGGTGGCGGATAGATTTTTAACTGTGCAAGGCGCCTTAAGAACAAAAACGGTCCGGCGGCACGGCTGGCATCACATAGGAGGAACCATGAATGTAGAAACTGCGCAGCGGCTCGCCGACCTTCGTCGCAGCAAGGGTTTTAGCCAAGAAGGGCTGGCGCGAAAGCTAGGGCTGTCGCGCCAGGCGGTCAGTAAATGGGAGCGTGCGGAGAGCTCGCCCGATACCGAGAACCTGATCTCGCTCGCCAGGCTCTATGGCGTGAGCCTGGACGAGCTGCTCAATCCGAGCGATGAGATTGAGGACGATATCGAGTTTGAGAATGAGGACCGCGCTCGTCAGCGCGAGGCCGAGGCGGCAGAGCGCGCACGCACCCATGAGGCGGCGGCACGAGCTA
>CAJLAN010000143.1 GCA_905204635.1 uncultured Collinsella sp.
TGCTCGATATCGGCGACGACATATTCCCAGACCTCGTCGACATACTCAGCGACGCTCTGCTCCACCTGATTCATGGACGACCTCCTTACCAATGAGGGGCGAGCGTGCCCGCCCCTCACATCACATACTTATATAGCGAAAAGTTTAGCAAGCTCGACCACCGAGTGCACCACCGCATCGGCACCCGCGGCCTCGTGCTCCCCCGGCGCCGCCGCGCCCGAATAGATGCCGATACACGGCACACCCATCGCGTGCGCGCCCTCCACATCGTTAAAGCGGTCGCCGATCATCACGGCCTCGTCGGCCGTCGCACCGAGCGCCGCCAGCGCATCGCGGACCGAATCTGCCTTGGTCTCGCGCACCTGCGGCGGATTCATGCCAACCACGGCTTCGAACTGGCAAAGCCCCAGCTCATGCACCATATCGATGCACTTCGCCTCCATGCGCGACGTCGCCACAGCCATACGCTTGCCCTGGGCGGTCAACCCATCCAGCAGCTCGGGAATCCCATCGAACACGGGGTACTCCTCCGGCCCCAGCTCATCAAAAAAGGCACGGTACTCGTCGGCCACCACAAGCGACTCCTCGCGGGAAAAGCCGTAAAAGTCGTGGAAGCTCTTCCACAGGGGCGGCCCGATCATGCGGCGCAGGTCACCCATCTGCGCCTCAGAAAACCCGCGCGCAGCCAGCGTCTTGCGCGTCGAGGTCATCACCGCCCGGCCCGTATCTGCCACCGTGCCGTCAAAATCGAACAGCACAATCGGCCGTCTGCATATCTCCAGCGCCTCCATCGGCATCCCTCTTCCCCAGTTGGTGATTTCCACACTTACACTTCAAACTGTTGACTATTCAACAATTAAAGCTGGCAATGTGGAACGACTCCACTATACTTGTCGCACTTTGCTCTCAGAAGGCGGCGCGCAAGCGCCCCAACGAAAGGTGCAATTATGTCTTTTGCCATCATAACCGACTCCACGTCGGACATCTCCCCCGCCCGCGCCCAAGAGCTCGGCATTTACGTGATTCCTCTGCATGTGATTATCGAGGGCGAGGATCTGCTCGACCAGGTGCAGATCACCGCCGAGGAGTACGTCGCCCGCATGGCAGGCTCCGAGCAACTGCCGCACACCTCGCAGCCGAGCGCCGGCGAGTTCAAGGCGCTCTTTGACCGCGTGCTCGCCGACGGCCACGACAGCGCCATCTTTATCTCGCTGTGCAGCGAGTGGTCCGCCTGCTATGCCAACGCCAGTCTGACGGCCGAAACGCACGAGCTCGACGTGCGCTGCATCGATTCGCGCACCGGCTCGGGCGCCGAGGGCCTGCTAGTGGAGTACGCGCTCGCCATGCGCGAGGACAGCCGCAGCCTGGACGAGACCGAGGCGCAGATCCGCGCGATACTGCCCGACGCCCACCTGCTGCTGATTCCCCGCACGCTCGAAAACCTCGTTAAGAACGGCCGCGCACCTAAACTCGCCGGCCAGCTCACGCAAATGCTCAACATTCGCCTGGCCGTTTCGCCGGAGTGGCAGTCGGGCGAGATCAAGGCGATCAAAAAGGGTCGCGGCGCCAAGCGCATCGTCGCCAACACCATGGCAGATTGCCTCGCATTTTTGGCCGAGCATCCGGGCTCAAGCGTGCGTGTGCTCACGACCGGCGCCGCCGAGGAGCAGGAGCTTGTCAACGAGGCACTCGCGGGCCAGGATTACGTAGACGCCGGCCCCGGCCCCATCGGCTGCACCATCGCCACCCACGTAGGCGTCGACGCCATCGCCATCAGCTACTGCCCCCGCTACCAGCCAACTCGCTAGGGACGCCCACATCATTTGCGGTGAAATAGGGACCGTTTTTGGCTTATTAGCTGTCAATCAATCCCTATTCCACCGCAACTTGGAAATCGGCGATCAGCCCAGCGGACCCTGAAACAGCTCCTGATGAGTGCCCATTCTCACCAGCCTAATCACTGGGTTAGTCTTATGGGGAAGATAAAGAACGACCACATCGACCAAGCCATCGGATAGGTGGAAATCGATGTGGCCGTTGTAGTTTCCGCCCGGGTTTGAGAGCTCGTGGGCGCCATACTCCGCCGGAAGTGACCCATGAGCCACAAGCTCTGCAACCGCCGCTTTAAACTCACTTTTTAGCTGCGGATGCATGCGCATCGTTCGTTTGTAGTCCACCTTAAATTGAGCCTCGACTTTAATCTCGAACATCGCTATTCCTCATCGAGAAATGTCATAAGCTCATCAGCGTTATTGAATGACAGGCTATCGTCCGGCAAAATCCCCAACTCATGAGCCTCGGCAATCACCATGGCACGCCTCGTCGCCTCGTTGGGCACCTCCGCCCTTCCTACAATCTCAAAAGGAATCTTTCGCTGATTTACCAGCTGCCGAACGGCAAGATTGAGATAGGAATTGAGGCTGAGGCCGACCGAATCCAAGAACTCAGTCGCCTGCTCCTTGAGCCCCTCTTCGATTCGAACCGTCGTAGGCTTAACCGTTGCAGTAGACATACGCGACCTCCTTGCCCTCGTCTTTTGCATCAGTATACCCAATATAAATGGCAACCTGACGTTAGATAGCATCAGATTGCCATGCATATTCATGTCGCGGTAGACACGATTGCTCTACATCAACCCGCTGAGCGCAATGTCGACGGCCTCGTTGAGGTCGTCGGTGATGTGCACGAGCTCGGGATCGAGCGGGCTGATCATGCCGGCGTCCATCACCGGACCGTTAAGCCAGTCGAATAGGCCCTGCCAGTACTCGCTGCCCACCAGCACGAGCGGCATGCGCTTGACCTTGTGCGTCTGCACCAGCGTGAGAACCTCGAACATCTCGTCGAGCGTGCCAAAGCCGCCGGGAAATACGATGGCGCCCGAGCTGTACTTAACGAACATGGTTTTGCGCACAAAGAAGTAACGGAAGTCCATACCGAGGTTCACGTATTTGTTGAGCCCCTGCTCGTGCGGCAGCTCAATGCCCAAACCAACTGACTTGCCGTTGACGCTCGCCGCTCCCCTGTTGGCCGCTTCCATGATGCCGGGGCCGCCACCGGTGATAACCGCCACGCCGCGCTGGGCAATCTTACGGCCGACCGTGCGTGCCGCCTTGTAGAGCGGATCGGTCTTGGGCGTACGGGCACTACCGAAGATGGTCACCGCAGGCCCTAACTCGGCAAGTGCGCCAAAGCCATCGACAAACTCGGCCTGGATGCGCAGTACGCGCCACGGATCGGCATGCAGCCAGTCGGTCGACTCCTCGGGCGCCAGCAGGTTGGCGTAGGTATTGTCCTTAGGAATCATGGGGCCGCGCATGACCACGGGACCGCGGCGGTACGTCTCATCGTAGGCAGGCTCGCCCTCGACATTCTCGTTCTTAATCATGGGTGCTCCTATCGAGAAAAAGGAAAACGGGCGGGGTCGACGCCATGCGCCAAACACCCGCCCGAACATCAACTATTCGGTATGGTACCCACGATGTATCAAGTGCTTGCAAGCTATCGGTCAGCGGTCGTAGCTCTTAGTAATCCACCGCGGCAGGGCTATTCATCCAGTCGCTCACGAACGCGCCATAGCGGCCCTCGATAATGGCCTGGCGAGCACGCTGCATAAGGTTGAGCAGGTAGTAGATGTTGTGCATCGACAGCAGAATGCCGCCGAGCATCTCCTTCTGCGTGACCATGTGGCGGATGAGCGCGCGGCTGTAGCCGCCCGTGCACACCGGGCAGGTGCAGGTGGGATCGATGGGGCCATCGTCGTGCGCAAAGCGGGCGTTGCGGAAGTTGAGGCGACCCTCGCTGGAGAACGCCGTACCCATGCGGCCCGTGCGCGTCGGCAGCACGCAGTCGAACATGTCGATGCCCACGCCCACACCGCGCACGAGCGTGGTAGGGTTGCCGACGCCCATGAGGTAGCGCGGCTTGTGCTTAGGCATGTACTCGCTCACGAGCGGCGCCAGCGTCTCGAACATGGTCTCGTGGTCCTCGCCCACAGAATAGCCGCCGATGCCGTAGCCCGGGAAGTCGCCGCACTCCTCCAGATGGCGCAGCGAGCGCAGGCGCAGGTCCAGATGCATGCCACCCTGGACAATGCCAAAGAGTGCCTGGTCATCGCGGGTGTGAGCCTTGTAGCAGCGCTCGGCCCACATGCTCGACAGCTCCACCGCGCGCTCGACGTAGGCGCGCGTGGCAGGATAGCCGGGGCACTGGTCGAGCTGCATGCAGATGTCGGAACCGAGCTTCATGGCGATTTCCATGTTGTCCTCGGGTGTCCAGAACACGTGGCGGCCGTCGTAGTCATTGACGATAAAGCGCACGCCCTCATCGGTGAGCTTAACGGCGTCGTTATGGCTAAAGACCTGGAATCCGCCCGAGTCGGTGAGGATGGGGCCGTGCCAGTTCATAAACTTATGCAGACCGCCCAGCTCGGCGATGGTGTCCTCGCCAGGGCGCATGGACAGGTGATAGGTATTGGCAAGCACAATCTGGGCGCCGAGCTGCTTGACGGTCTCGGTGGGGATGCCTTTGACGTTTGCCTTGGTGCCCACGGGCATAAAGATCGGCGTCTCGATGTCGCCGTGCGGGGTGTGCAGCACGCCGGCGCGCGCGTGCGTGGTCGGGTCCTCGGCAATCAGGTCGAATTTAAAGAGGCTCTGGTCCATAAACTGGAACTCCTTGGTTGCGGTTCATACGCAAACCATTATACGGGCAACCCGCAAGAAGCACCGACTCGACAGAAACTGGTGCAAAGAAAACCTGCCCCTTGCGACAACGGATCATTTCCGACAGCCACAGCAACGCCGATGTTATGACACCGACAACGAAAACCCGCCAGAGCGAGCAAGGTGCCTTCAAGCAAAATGGCGCCGCAGGTTGAGCATAAGTCAGCGAGCGGGCCGCATTTGAGACAAGGTGACGTGAAACGAAAGGGCGCTGACCTTCC
>CAJLAN010000144.1 GCA_905204635.1 uncultured Collinsella sp.
CCTTGGTAGCCGTGAACTCGGTGCCGGACTCGTTGACATCTGGCGAAAGCACGGGAATGCCGTCGTGACGGCACGCCGAGACGTAGTGCACGATCTTGTCGGTCTTGCCCGTATAGGACGTCAAAACGGCCGCCATGTACTCGTGCGGATAGTGCGCCTTGAGCCACGCCGTCTGCATAACCAGGATGGCGTAGCCGGCGGAGTGCGACTTGTTGAAGGCGTAGGATGCGAACTCGAGAACATCGTCCCAAATCTTCTGGGCGACCTCGCGCGTGTAGTTGTTCTTGATAGCGCCGTTCATCCAGTGGTCGTAGGTGGTCTCGTCCGAGCCATCCTCCCAGTGCAGCACCGTCGACGTGAGCAGCTTAATCTTTTTCTTAGCCACGGGCTTACGGATACGCGAGTCCGATTCGCCCTTGGAGAAGCCGCACATCTCGACGGAGATGAGCATAACCTGTTCCTGGTAGACCATGGTGCCGTAGGTTTCGCCCAGGATGTCGTCCAGGCGGTCGTCGTAGGAGACAGCCGGCTCCTTGCCGTTCATACGGTTGATGTAGGACGAGACCATGCCGGCGCCCAGCGGGCCCGGGCGGTACAGGGCGATCAATGCCACGACGTGTTTGTACTCGGTGGGCTTCATGTTCTTGATCGTGGCCGTCATGCCGGCGGACTCGACCTGGAAGACGCCGGCGGTGTGGCCGGAGCCCATGAGCTTAAAGATCTCGGGATCGTCAAAGGGAATCTCTTCCTCTTTGATGTCGATGCCGAAGTTCTTTTTGATGTTTGCCTTGGCCTTGGAGATAACCGTCAGCGTGCGCAGGCCCAAGAAGTCCATCTTGAGCAGGCCCATGTCGGCGACGGTATGGCCCTCGTACTGGGTAATCTCGACGCCGCCCTTGGTGTCGAGCTTGGTGGGCACGTGCTCGTTGACGGGGTCGCGGCAGATCAGAACGGCGCACGCGTGCACGCCCTCGCCACGGGTGAGGCCCTCGATCGAGAGCGCCGTGTCGATGATGCGGCGGGCGTCGTCGTCCTTTTTATAGGCCTCGGCAAAATCGGGGTTAAACAGATCCTCTTTGCCGGGTTGCTTTTCGAGCACCTGCTTGAGCTTGACCTTGGGGTCGCTCGAGACCATCTTGGACAGGCGCTGGCCCATGTAGACCGGATAGTCCAGCACGCGCGCGGCGTCGTTGATGGCCTGCTTGGCCTTAATGGTCGAGTAGGTGATGACGTGGGTGACCTTCTCGGGGCCGTAGAGCTGGCGAACGTGCTCCACGACCTCGAGGCGCCGCTCATCGTCGAAGTCCATATCGATATCGGGCATCTCGGTACGTTGCGGGGACAGGAACCTCTCGAACATCAGGCCGTTCTCGAGCGGGTCGAACGCGGTGATGTTCATGGCGTAGGCGACGATAGCGCCGGCGGCCCAGCCCCGGCCGGGGCCGACGCCGATGCCGTTGTCCTTAGCCCATTGCACGTACTCGGCAACGATCAAAAAGTAGGCGGCAAAGCCCTTGTCGCAGATGACCTTGTATTCGTACTCAAAGCGCTCTTTGATGTTGACGCCACCGATCTCGCGCGTGGCCCAGTCGTCGCCATAGTGCTGGCGCAGGCCCTTCTCGCACTCGCGGCGGAACTGGCTCTCGTGCGTCTCGCCGGGATCGAGCAACGGAAAGCGCGGCAGGATGATAGAGTCCCAGTCCAGCTCAACGTAGCACTTGTCGGCGATCTCGAGCGTGTTGTCGCAGGCCTCGGGGCAATACGGGAACATCGCCCGCATCTCCTCCTCGGTCTTCATGTAAAACTCCGAGCCGGTCATGCGCATGCGGTTGGGGTCATCGACCTTGGCGTTCATGCCAATACACATGATGACGTCCTGCACGGGCGCATCCTCGCGGCGCAGGTAGTGGAAGTCGTTGGTGGCGATGACCTTGACGCCCACCTGCTTGGCGATGTCGATGAGCGTGCGGTCCATCTGCTCGTCAGTCAGGCCGTTGTCGGTGGTGATGCCGTGTTCCTGGATCTCGATGTAGAAGTCACCGGGCTCGAAGGTATCACGGAAGGTCTCGGCCCACTTGATGGCGCCTTCCATGTCGCCGCGGTCGATGTATTTGGGGATGATGCCCGCGATACAGGCGCTCGTGCAGATCATGCCCTTGGCATGGCGGCGCAGGTTGTCGAGCGTCACGCGCGGCTTGTAGTAAAAGCCCTGCACAGCGGCCTCGGAGACCGTCTGCATTAGGTTGACGTAGCCCTCCTGATCCTTGGCCAGAAGGATCATGTGGTAGAGCTCGGGCTTGTGGTCGCGGGCAAGGGTCTCGTCCGGCGTAAAGTAGACCTCGCAGCCAAAGATGGGCTTGATGACCAGGGGCGGTTTGAGCTCGTCGATGTTGCCCTTCTCGTCCCACATGGCCATGTCTTTGACGTACTGGGCATGCTCGCGCGGGTTTGCCTCGGGGTCAGGCTCCACCAGCTCGTCGCGGCGGTCCTTTTCCAAGAAGGCCTTGTCGTGGCTCCAGGTTTTGTACTCGGGCGTGTTGTGATTGACGGCGTCGCAGGCCAGCGCCAGGTCGGGCACGCCATACATGTAGCCGTGGTCGGTAATGGCCACGGCGGGCATGCCCAGCTCAACGGCACGATTGACCATATCCTGGATACGGGTTGCGCCGTCGAGCATGGAGAAAACAGTGTGATTGTGCAGATGGACGAATGCCATATGATGAGCTCCGATGCGGGTTCGTGTTCTGACTGAACGATTTTACCGCACGGCACGGACAGCACCCGAACCTAGCCAAACCCACATGGCTCCTATTGAGTTGCGGTGAAATGCGGACTGTTTGGCGGCTTTTTTGGCCAAAACAGTCCGTATTCCACCGCAAGTTATCTGAGGGCTAGAGATTGTAGATGACTACTTGAGGTTCGGCGGGTTCGACGAAGATGGCTGGATTCGCCTGCTCCACGCGAACGAACTTGACCGTCACCGTCTCAAAGCCCGCCTTGTGCAACACGTCGGCGTAGACGCGCGCCTGCAGGGCGTGCTTCTCGAGCAGCTGGTCCGGCGTCTCATCCGGCGTGCCACCCGTCTTGTAATCGATGACCAGTGCGCGTGACGGATCGGCCGGGTCGGTCGCCAAAGCGTCGATGGCGCCTTCGGCATATGCACCGTAGCGGGCGATGTCCTCGTCCTCGCAGCCCAGCGAGAAGAACGGCACCTCGGCGCGAACGCACGGCCACGCGAACAGCTCGGCACGAACCGACGACTTGAGCCAGCGCTCCAGAGCGACATCGAAGCGCTCGCGCTGTTCTGGCGTCAGGTGCCACAGGCGAGCCAGGGCGTCGGCACGCTCAGCGGGCAGCGCATCGGCACCCATCTCGATGAGCCACTGGCAGGCGGCGTGGCCGAGCCCAGCGCCATGGGATTGCCGGCGGGCTCGACAGCGGCCACGTCTGCGTCCGTCATCTCGGAACCATCCGACTCCGCATCATCGCCGGCCTCGTCCATGGGAACACGAGCCTCGGCGGCACGGTCTTCCGTCTCGGCATGGAGTGCCGCGGCGATTGACGAGTAGCTATACGAGTCACGCATCGGATACGGACAGATGCCCATGCGCACGCCCACTGCCTGGGGATACACAAGCTCGAACGAATCGGGCTTGGGGTCGACAGGACCGGGGACGATTGTACTGGCCGAATCGTCGGCAGCATCCGTATCGGCATCGCCACGAACAAGCCTGCCCTCGGCATCCAGCGAAGCGTTGGCCTCAAACGTCTGCTCGCCAAAGGTAAAGCCCGCGAGCGAAATGAGCTCGTAGTCGCCCAGCTGGGAGTTGTCGAACACCAAGCGGTCGGCATCGAGCTGCGGCATATCCAGAGCATCGGTCGGCAAAATACGGCGCAGCACATCGTAGGTCAGATCGGTCTCGACATCAAAGGTCGGCGCCGTCACCTTGCCGCGGCTCACGCCGGCATCCATCGCCAGAATGACCAGCTCACGCGCTCGCGTCATGGCGACATAGAGCAGACGAGCCCGCTCCTCGAGCGAAAGCTGCAGGTCGTCGTTGCGCAGGCGAGCAAATGCCTCGGCGGGAGAACCCGTCGCACAGACGTCCTCCATGAGCTCCGGCGGCAGCCACAGCGACGTGCCCTTGCCCTTAAACGCATGCTCAAACTGCTTTTTGACGTCATCGCCCTTCACAAAGGTCCCATCGGCAAGCTTAACGCCATCAAAACGAGCTGGCAGTGCCACGACCTGCGCTCCGCCCTCGACACGCCCCATCTGAGCCGCACCGGACGGCTTGCGCACGCCAAAACACTCGGCAACCGCTACGACCGGATACTCCAGACCCTTGGACGCATGCACGGTCATGATGCGCACCGCGCCGTCGCCCTCCTCGTTGAGGGCACCCGGGGCCTCCTTGCCCGCCAAGAAGCGGTCGAAGGCCAGCGCGATGGAACGCGGCGAGTTGCCGAACTCGGCCTCCTCCTCGGCCACGGCGTCGAGCGCCTTGAGCACGTTGGCGGCGATGGCCTTGCCCTCGGGGCCGCGCTGCGCCAGGCGCACGAACCAGCCGGAGGCATTGACCGTGTCGCGCGCGATGGCGGCGAACGAATCACGCCCCACGCGACGCAGTGCGTAGCGCAGCACCTCGCGGGCACGCGTCACAAGCGGCAAGCCCTGCAAGCCCGGCACATCGGAATCGCTCATGATGCCCATGTCGATATTCCGGCGCGAGGTCTCCCCCGTCTCGCCATCGAGCTTGGTCGCCAGCGCCAGGAACTCCTGGGCGCCGAGCGCAAACATCGGCGAGGCGAGCAGCGGCATAAGGCCCTGCGCCGTATCGGCCGGATTGGCGAGCGCGCAGCCCAGGGCACGCACCGTCTGCACCTCGGCTGCCTGGGCAAAGACCGAGCCG
>CAJLAN010000145.1 GCA_905204635.1 uncultured Collinsella sp.
GTCGCCCAGGCGCTCCGGATCCTCGCTGATGTCGTCCATGAGCTCCTGCAGTGAGCCGTACTCGTCGACGATCTTCTCGGCCACGCCGTCGCGCACGACGGACACACGCGAAAGCGTGCGCAGGCCCAGCGGCGTCATGACGGAGTCCTCGTCCAAGTCGTCATAGCCCAGAACTGCCGCCACGTGCTGCGGGTCGGACAGGTCCTTAGGCGTCATACGGGCAAGCTCGGCGCGGATCTTCTCGGCGTTGGCCTCAGAGGAATCGCTTGCGTAGTCGCGGATCATCAGGTCGTATTCGGTATCCATGCTGGAGCCCGCGAGCTGCTCGAGCTGCATCTGCACGAGCTTGCCCTGGTTACCCAGCTTGACAATGCAATCCTTAAGCTCGGTCTTTGCCTGCTGCATGATCTCGAAGCTCGAGAAGATGCCGGTGATGTCGGCGAGCGTGACGTAGTCGTCGAGCTCGAGGGCCGTCAGGCGCAGCAGGGAGCGGTCGAGCGACTGACGGGTAGTCTGGAGCGTGGCGACGAGCTGGTTGACCGAGCTCATGATGGTGGTGACGGGCTGGATCTCGTAGCTCTTGCCGTGAACGTACACGTTAACGACGGCACGACGGGCCGAGACCGAGATCACGATGGCATCGGTGAGCACCGACATGCGAGCGGCGGTGCGGTGACGCATACCTGTCTCGCTCGTGGCGAGCGAGGGATCGGGATTGAGATGGAAATTGGCGCGCAGGATCTGGGTGAGGTCGCCGTCGATGACGATGGCGCCGTCCATCTTGGAAAGCTCGAACAGGCGGTTCGAGGTAAACGAAATGTTGAGCGGGAAGCCGTCGTTACCGGCAGCGAGCACGTTTTCGGTGTCGCCGACGCAAATGAGGGCGCCCAGGTGACCGGCGATGATCATGTCGAGGGCGGTGCGGATCGGCTGACCAGGTGCCGTCAGGCGAATAGCCTGTTCCATACGCTTTTGCAGCTCGTTCTTATCCAAGGCATCGCTCCCATCGTATACGCTCCATAAACGCCAATAAGTTTCTCACGGTTTGCCCCTGTGACGCCCGCAAAATCCGATGCTTACAGAATGAGCGAACACAGCTGAGAGCCCCAATCCAAATGAGCTGCTTATGTGGTAGCATCGGGACTCGCATAAATGAGGGAGTAGTCGCGTGATCGGGTTCGCCTCCGGTGGCGCGGTAAGTCAACACACTGGCCGATGCGGCCTGGCTTGCCTTAATGAACGAGACTCGTGGCTGTGCGCGCAACGCGTACGCCACGGGTCTTTTTTGTTACTCCCCCAAGAGGTACACGCGGGCCCGCCCGCAGAGAGGGAGCCAGACTATGGGACTCGCAGAGCTCGTGTTGCTCGCCGTTGGCCTTTCGATGGACGCCTTTGCCGTTTCCATCTGCAAGGGCCTTGGCATGAAGAAAATCAACCTTAAAGTCGCCGTGGTGCTCGGTCTGTTCTTTGGCGGCTTTCAGGCCGGCATGCCCGTAATCGGATGGGCGCTCGGCAGTCAATTCATGGGCTTCATCGGACCCATCGACCATTGGATCGCCTTTATCCTTTTGGCCTTCATCGGCGGCAAAATGCTGTGGGAAGCCTTTACCGAAGACGAGGATGGAGGCGACGGCAAGGATGCCGAAAAGATTGACCTGGGCGAGTACCTGATCCTCGCCATCGCCACCTCAATCGACGCCCTGGCCGTGGGCATCTCGTTCGCCGCGCTTTCGGTCGACATCGTTCCCGCTGTATCGCTTATCGGCGTCACAACGTTTATCTTCTCCGTCGCCGGCGTAGCGATCGGCCACACCTTTGGCGCGCGCTACGAAAAACCCGCCACCATCGTGGGTGGCGTCGTGCTCATCCTCATCGGGCTTAAGATCTTGCTCGAGCATCTGGGGATCCTCGCGCTGTAACGAATAACGGCCGCCCGGCATTACGCCAGGCGGCCGTTTTCATAGCCAGCCGTTTTAGAGCGGCTTCACAGGCGACCTTTACGCAGCGAGGCGCTTGAGGACGTCGATGAGCAGCTCGTAGAAGCGCTCAGCAGAAGCGAGCTCCATGCTCTCGTCCGGGGTGTGGACATCGGAGAGCGTCGGGCCCACGGCGATGGCGTCCAGGCCGTGCAGGGCCTCGGCAAACAGGCCGCACTCAAGGCCGGCGTGAATGGACTCGATGCGCAGCTCGGAGCCAAAGAGCTCGCGATAGCTCTCGACAAAGACGTCGCGGACCGGCGAATGCTCGGCATAGCTCCAGCCGGGATACTCAAACTCAAACTTGGCATCGAAGCCCAGGACATCGGCCAGCGTCTGCAGGCGGTCCTTGAACTCGTTCTGCAGCGAGGTGATCGAGGAGCGCGGGGACAGCATGATCTTGACCTCGTCGTCAGAAGTGGCAACCACACCGATGTTGGAGGAAACCTCGACGGAGCCGTCGGTGGCGACGTTGCGGCGGACGACGCCGTTGGGGGCAAGACGCAGGGCGCGAATGAGGGCGAGCGCGGACTTCTGGTCCATGGCCTCGACCTCGGCGTCGTCGGCAATCTCGACGGTGCAGGTAAAGCCGGGGTCGAAGACCTCGAGCTCGGCAGTGACGTCGGCGATGATGCCCTTTGCAATCTGGGCCGCGGCCTCGGCGGCAGCGTGGTCGGCGTAGACCAGAACAGCCTTGCACTCACGGTTGATGGCGTTGTCCTTGGTGCCGCCGTTGAAGCTGACGATGGCGGGCTCGCCGGCAACCATCAGGCGGTCGATGATGCGGGCCATGATGAGGTTGCCGTTGCCGCGCTCCAGGTGGATATCGCTGCCGGAGTGACCGCCCAGCAGGCCGGAGATGTCGAGCGTGAGGGTGCTACCGGTCTTGTGCTCGCGCACGATCGGGCAGGTGTAGGTAACGACGACGCCGCCGGCGCAGCTGACGGTGGCAACGCCCTCTTCCTCGGAGTCAAGGTTAATCATGGTGCGGGCGCTAATCTGGGACTTGTCGAGCGTCTCGGCGCCGACCAGGCCAGTCTCCTCGTCGGTGGTGAACACACACTCGAGAGCCGGATGGGCAATCGAATCATCGTTGAGCACGGTAAGCATCAGAGCGACGGCGATACCGTTGTCGGCGCCCAGCGTGGTGCCGTTGGCGGTGAGGACGCCGTCCTTGACGACCAAGTCGATACCATCGGTCGTGAAGTCGTGCTCAACGGAGCCCAACTTGTCGCACACCATATCGATGTGGCCCTGCAGCATTACGGTCGGGGCATTCTCGGCGCCGGCAGATGCGGGCTTGCGAATGATGACGTTGTAGACCTCGTCCTGATAAACGTCGAGACCGCGCTCCTTGGCAAATGCGACCAGGAAATCGCTGATGCCCTTCTCGTTGCCAGACCCACGGGGGATCGCGCTGACCTCCTCAAAGAAATGGAACAGCTGGGCGGGCTCGTAGCCGGTAATCTTGTAGTCCATGGTGCCTCCTTGGCGCAACTGGTTAGACAGTAAGACATGCGACTTGTATATTCCCAGACTTTGCGTGCATAAACCAGTCGAAAACGCCGAGCGCCCTCGCATCATCGGCTAACGGTGGACCGCATAGCGTAACGGTCACAACTTCCGCAGCTCTACAAATCAAGGCGCCCTTTTCGGAGCGCCTCGATTGCGCGTATCAAATTGTCGCCACGCCCTACAGCGCGCAAGAGCCGGCTTGCATCATGCCACCGGGGCCCGAGCTCACGCCACTGCCCACAGGCGCGGCGTTTCCGGTGTGCGGCGCCGCCGGAGCGGTATCGCCCCCGAGCGTACCCGCAGGACGCGGTGCCGGGATCTCGCCCGCGCCGTGGCTAAAGACAAACTTGCCGTCGGCCACGTCGCACAGGACGGTATCGCCCTCGCCCCACTCGCCGGCCAGCAGCTCCTCGGATAGCGGGTCCTCGATGAGCTTTTGAATAGCACGGCGCAGCGGACGCGCACCGTTGGTGAGGTCGGTACCCTCCGCCACAATCTTGTCGTAGGCCGCATCGGTGAGCTTGATGTTCATGCCGTTTGCGATCAGACGCTGACGCAGGTCATCCACCAGCAGGTGAGCGATCTTGGTCAGGTTCTCGCCCGAGAGCTTCTGGAACACCACAATGTCGTCGATACGGTTGAGCAGCTCGGGGCGGAACAGGCGCTTGAGCTCGCCCATCGCGCGGCCCTTGATCTCACTCGACGTGAGACCCTGCTCGCCGGTAGTGCCAAAGCCAACGCTCGCATCCTGTGCGATCTCGCGGGCGCCCACGTTGGACGTCATGATGATCACGGTGTTGCGGAAGTCGACCGTCTTGCCTTGGCTATCGGTCAGACGACCCTCCTCCAGCACCTGCAACAGAATGTTGAAGATGTCGGGGTGTGCCTTCTCGATCTCGTCGAACAGCACAACCGAGTACGGGTGACGGCGCACAGCCTTGGTGAGCTGGCCGCCCTCGTCATGGCCCACGTAACCCGGAGGGCTACCGATGAGCTTGGAGACCTCGAACTCGCTGCCGAACTCCGACATGTCAAAGCTGATGAGCGCGTCCTTGCTGCCAAAGAGGTACTCGGCGAGCGTCTTGGCGAGCTCAGTCTTGCCCGTGCCGGTGGGGCCCAGGAAGATAAAGCTACCGCCGGGGCGACGCGGGTCCTTGAGCGGCGAGCGGCTGCGGCGCACGGCCTTGGCGACGGCCTCGTCCTGGCCGATAATGCGGGTCTTGAGCACGCTTTCGGTCTGCAGCAGGCGACGGCTCTCGCTCTCGGTGAGCGAGGAAACCGGCACGCCAGAGGTCACGGACACGATGTCGGCAATCTGACTCACGTCGATGGTGAGCGGGCTGGCGTCGAGCTCGGCGGTCCAGGCGGCCTTGGCTTCGGCGAGTTCAATCTCGGCGGCCTTCTGCTGCTCGGTGA
>CAJLAN010000146.1 GCA_905204635.1 uncultured Collinsella sp.
GGGGAAAATTCCCAACTCCTGCTCCCAAGGAGGAATACCCCAGGCAGTTGCAATCCCGGCAAAAGTCCGGTACAATAATCTTTTCGCAGGCAATGCCTGCCGCAATCACCCAAGACAAGGAGACATGACCCATGAATGAAACGTTTCGGGGCAGCAGCCAGTACGTGGCGTCGGAGGATCTGATGACCGCCGTGAACATCGCCGTCACGCTGGAAAAGCCCCTGCTGATCAAAGGCGAGCCGGGCACCGGCAAGACGATGCTGGCCAAGGCCGTCGCCGGTGAGGCGAACGTGCCGTTTTTCTCCATGTCCGGCTCGGAATTCGTCGAGATGTTCGTCGGCCGTGGCGCCGCCAAGGTGCGCGACCTGTTTAAGCAGGCCAAGGAAAAGGCCCCGTGCATTGTGTTTATCGACGAGATCGATACCATCGGCAAAAAGCGTGACGGCGGCGGCTTTAGCGGCAACGACGAGCGCGAGCAGACGCTCAATCAGTTGCTGACCGAGATGGATGGCTTCGATAACCACAAGGGTATCGTTGTCCTCGCCGCCACCAACCGTCCCGACAGCCTCGATCCGGCCCTGCTGCGCCCCGGTCGTTTTGACCGCCGCATCCCCGTTGAGCTGCCCGATCTGACCGGCCGCAAGAACATCCTCGAGCTGCATGCCAAGAGCGTGAAGACGCAGCCGCCGATCGACCTGACCGCGATTGCCCGCGCCACGCCCGGTGCCTCGGGCGCTGACCTGGCCAATATCATCAACGAGGGCGCCCTGCGTGCCGTCCGTGAGGGCCGCAAGCGCGCTACGCAGGACGATTTTGAGGAGTCGGTGGAGGTCGTCATCGCCGGCCAGCAGCGTAAGTCCACGGTGCTGTCCGACCACGAGAAGCAGGTTGTTTCTTACCACGAGATCGGCCATGCCATCGTTGCCGCCCGCCAGAAGGGCTCTGCACCGGTCACGAAGATCACCATCGTGCCGCGCACGAGCGGTGCTCTGGGCTACACCATGCAGGTTGAGGAGGATGAGCGCTTCCTGACCACGCGCCAGGAGGTCCTGGACAAGCTCGCCGTCTATTGCGGTGGCCGTGCAGCCGAGGAGCTCATCTTTGGTGAGATGACGACCGGCGCCGCCAACGATATCGAGCAGGCCACCAAGCTCGCCCGTAACATGGTGACGCGCTTTGGTATGTCCGATGAGTTTGGCATGATGGCACTCGGTACCGTTCAGAATGCGTACCTTAACCAGGACACGTCGCTCACCTGCGCCCCCGGTACGGCCGAGCGCGTGGACGCGATTGTCGCCAAGCTGATCGAGGATGCGCACGACCGCGCCCTGCAGATCCTGAAGGAGAACAAGTTCAAGCTCCACGAGCTGGCTCGTTATCTGTACAAGAAGGAGACGATCACGGGCGAGGAGTTCATGAATCTCCTCACGCGCGAGAATCCGCTGATGCCAAAGCAGCAGTAATACTGGTTGCGCAGTGTCAATCGCCCCATTTGAGTGTTTATCTCAAATGGGGCGTTTTGCGTGGGGAGAGTTGTATATGAAGATCGTGGTAAGTGCCTGCTTGATGGGCGAGAGCTGCAAGTATAACGGACTCGACAACTACCACCGCGCGTTGGTCGAGGCCTGCGAACGTACGGGGACCGAGGTCCTCTTGGTGTGCCCTGAGGTCTTTGGCGGCCTGCCCACACCGCGCAAGCCGTCCGAGATCGTGGACGGCGAGGTCCGTACCTGCGAGGGCATCTCGGTCGATCGCGAGTTTCGCCTAGGCGCTCAACGTGCGCTCGATATGTGCGAGCAAGCGGGCGGTCCGGAAGAGATCGCCGCGTGCATCCTGCAGGACCGCAGCCCCTCGTGTGGCGTAGATCGCATCTACGACGGAATGTTCAGCGGTACGCTCACCGTGGGCAACGGCGTCTTCGTTGATCTGTTGCTGCGTCACGGCTATCGCGTTATACCAGCTAGCGAGTTCGACCCCAGCATGCTGGAGCAATAAAAAAACCACCACAAGGGCACTGCTCCCTTGTGGTGGTTTTGGGCTAGGCCTAGAGCGTGTGGCCGTAGGCGTTTGCGGCCTTGATGGCGGCGGCGAACTTTTCGTCGGTGAAGGGCTCGGGGTTGCCCTGCTTCCACTCGTTGGTGGCGTGCGCGTACTCGCACAGGGCCGGGATATCGGACTCGGAAAGCCCGACCTGCTCAAGCGTCACGGGCAGGCCCATCTGCTTGTTAAAGGCCGCGTAGCGCTCAAGGTTCTCGGTATCGCCCGTATAGGCGAACAGCACGAGCACGCCCAGGCTCACGACTTCGCCGTGCAGGTAGGTGCCCTCGCGCGGAATGCTGCATGTGGCGTTGTAGAATGCGTGCGCCACGCTCGAGTTGTAGTAGTAATCGTTTTGGTTGGTCAGGTTCGAGACATAGCCCGTATTGACCACGATATCGAGTGCGATTTGCTTGACAGCCTCGCTCGACAGGTCCTGGCGCACGTCCTCAAGACCCTGGACGCCATAGGTAAACAGCGGCTCGGAGCAGGTGTGGGCAAGCGCCAGGCCAAGACCGGCGGTGTGCTCCAAATTACCGGCGCTCGTTGCGTACTCGACCTCGGGCTGCTTGGACAGGGCATCGCCCACGCCGGCCCAGAAGTACTCCGCCGGAGCCTCGGCGATGATCTTGGGGTTGATGAAGATGTGCGCCGGTCGGTTGGGGTACGAATATCCCTCGAGCGAGCCGTCGTCGTTGTACACGACGGCAATGGCGGTCGCGGCGGAGCAGTTGGAACAGATCGTCGGGACAGTGAAGACGATCTTCTTGAGCTCGATGGCCGCCGTCTTGACGGTGTCGAGCGCCTTGCCGCCGCCGCAGGCGATAAGAACATCAGCCTCCTGGCAGGCAGGGGAGTTCACGACCTTGGCGATATTGGCACGCGTACTGTTGGTGCCATAGACGCGCGTCTCCAGGACCTCGACATCGGTACCTTCAAGTGCCGCCTCGATTCCCGGCAGCGCCGCAGCCAGGGCTCGCTTGCCGCCAATGATGGCGACTTTCTTCGCGCCGTACTCCGCCAGTGCAGTTGGCAGCTCGGTAAAGCAATCCTCGCCAACGGTGTAGTCGCTCATTCCAATCGTGCGCATAGCAACCTTCTTTCGTTCGATAAAGTGCTTTCAGGTATTTTGCTCCTAGAGAAGGGCTGTAATAGCGAGAAATTTCGAACGTATAAAACCAGTGTTGAGGGTTTTTCGCCGGCGCGGAACGTGCTAGCATACTCCGCATAAGCGTTGATGGGGACGAGTAGTCGGCCGTCCGCATGCTACAGAGAGCGGGGAGCGCTGAGAACCCGTGCATGCGACCGATGAAAATCACCCCGGAGCTGCGGTCCCAACGGACGTGCCGCGCAGGTTCGTCTTAGTAGACATCGCCGAGATGGTCGTCGATACAGGCCAGCCGAGTAACGGATGCGAGCGCGCGAATACGCGGGCGAGGGCATCTAAGCTGGGTGGTTAAGCGAAGAGCTTTTGCGGGCGTGCAGCCCGTTTTGTGGCGCTTCGTCCCAGCTTGCAGGGACGGGCGCTTTTTTTGGTGCCCATCGGGCGTGCGCGCCCACGACATGAAAGGGGTACCGTGGCAAACGAGTACAAGCAGACGATGAATCTGCCCAAGACCGGTTTTCCCATGCGTGCCGGTCTTTCCAAGTCCGAGCCCAAGCGACTCAAGGACTGGCAGGACAACAAGGTCTACGAGCAGGTTCTGAAGAAGAACGAGGGTCACAAGAAGTTCGTGCTGCACGACGGTCCTCCGTACGCCAACGGTCCGATCCACATCGGCCATGCCATGAACAAGATCTCCAAGGACATGATCAACCGTTACTGGATGATGCAGGGCTATGAGGTTCCCTATGTTCCCGGTTGGGACTGCCACGGTCAGCCGATCGAGCACAAGGTCGAGGAAAAGCTCGGCACCGAGAAGTTCAACCAGACCTCCACGGCCAAGATCCGCGAGCTTTGCAACGAGTTCGCTGTCGAGAACATCGAGCTCCAGAAGGCCGGCTTCCGTCGCTTGGGCGTGCTTGGCGACTGGGACAACCCGTATCTGACGCTCTATCACCAGCACGACGCCGCCGACATCGAGGTCTTCAAGGCCATGTTCGACAAGGGCATGATCTATCGCGGTCACAAGCCCGTCCACTGGTGCAAGCACTGCCATACCGCACTTGCTGAGGCCGAGATTGAGTACTCCGACGAGACGAGCCCGTCCATCTTCGTGCGCTTTGAGATGACCTCCAAGCCCGCCGGCCTCGAGAACTTCGAAGGCCCGGTCGACTTTATCATCTGGACGACCACGCCGTGGACCATCCCCTCCGACCAGGCCGTTTCCCTCAAGCCCGGCGCCGCCTATGTCGCCGTTGAGCACGATGGTCGTGCCGAGGTCATGCTCGAGGACTTGGCTCCCAAGTGCTGTGAGGAGTTTGGCTGGGAGTACACCCCGGTTATGGTCGACGGTAAGCCCTATGTGGTTCCCGCCGAGACCTTCCACCACATCCACTACAAGCAGCCGATCTTTGACGGTGTTGAGGGCGTGGCGCTGCTGGCCGATTACGTCGGTGTCGATGACGGTACCGGTATCGTCCACAACTCGCCCGGCCACGGCGTCGACGACTACTTTGCCTGCCTCAAGGAGGGCATTACCGACATCTGCATGCCGGTCGATGACGACGGCAAGTTCTACACCGGCGAGGAGTTTGGTACCGGTGGCCCCTTCAGCGGTATGGACACCGATGAGGCCAACCCGCACATCATCGAGTTCCTGCGCGAGCGTGGCACCCTGGTCCTCGAGAAGAAGATCACGCACAGCTATCCGCACTGCTGGCGCTGCAAGCATCCGGT
>CAJLAN010000147.1 GCA_905204635.1 uncultured Collinsella sp.
TCTCGGAAGGCACGTGCAGACCTTTCGTCATGGCCTCCTACCTTTCTTTCGGGCCCTTGTCAGGGCCGATTCGTTAGCGCCCCTCCGTGTGAGGCGTTATTGCTGACGACATATTTATATCCAAAATCAGCCCATACTTCCACCTTGCCCCCGAACGGTTTTTTATAGGGGGTGAACGGCATACACATATACTTCACGCATGGCACACTTCATCTTAATAAAGCGTATTTACGTGCTTAAACGCGTTTTCAATCCTAAAATCAAATGGAACTAAACTTTGCTAAACCACCCTCATATTGCATATTTCCAATAAAGCTATGAATAGAATTAGCGGTTCATACCGTGTCTCAACCATTTTCATTTTTATTCAGAAAAAAGTTTGTCCTATTCATTTCTGGTAAATAAATTACCGTTTACCAGACGCTTGATACCGTTCACCGGAAACTCAGTATAAGGCCCAGCGGATACCGCCTCGCTTTACGGCTCCATTTGTAACAACTTGACTTCTCGGTATAGAAAAACGGACCCGCTTCACTAGGGAAACGGGTCCGTTTTCGATTATCTTCGGCCAATTTAGATAACGCCCTCGAAGATCATCGGAATCCTAGCGATCAAACTCCGCCAGCGCCTCGCCCAAAAGCCTCAGGCCCTCGCGCAGAACGTCCTCGCTCGCGCAGTAGCCCAGGCGTGCGCCACAGGGAAGCTCAAAGCGGCTGCCGGGTACCAGCAGCACCCCCCTCTCGGACAGCAGGCGCTTGCAGAACTCCTCGTCGTCCACGGGAATATCAAGCTGGATAAACGAGGTAGACACGCCCTGTGGGGCCGTCCAGGAAACGCGATGCTGTGTATCGATCCAAGCCTGCGCGATATCGCGGTTGTCAAACACGATCTTGCGATTGCGCTCGAGGATCTTATCCTTGTGTTCAAGCACATAGGTCGCCAGGGCGTCGTTGAACACACCGCCGCAGATCATGGTGTAATCGCGATAGGTACGGATGCGGTTGGACCCCTCTTCGTCTGCCACGACCCAGCCCACGCGGGCCGCAGGCGTCGAATAGGTCTTGGACACCGAGTTGGTGACAATGGCATTCTCGTACACGTCAGCCATCGACATAAAGGCCTCGGTGTTCTCAAGCGGCAGATACACCTCGTCGCACAGCACGTAGGGGCCCACCGAACGGGCGATCTCGGCAATCTGGCCGAGCATATCGGCATCGAGCACCGTACCGATGGGGTTAGATGCGTTGTTTATGCAGATAAGCTTGGTGTTGGGACGCACCAAGCGCTTGAGTTCCTCGATATCGGGCTTCCAGCCGAGTTCCTCGCGAAGCTCCCAATACTCGACCTCGGCGCCCAGCGTGCGCGGAATCTCGTAGAGCGGCGCGTAGGTGGGCCACTCGGCAATAACATGGTCGCCGGGCTCGACCACAGCCATGATGGCGTTGAGGTTCGCACCCGTGCAGCCATTGGTCTGCAGAATGTGGTCGGGATTGACCTCCCGACGATACAGCTTGGCAACCACGGCCTTAAACTCCGGCGAGCCCTCGATCCAGCCGTAGTTCATCTTCTCGCGGTCCAAGCGCTCGTAGAACGTGGCGCCGTCCTGCTCATCGAGCGCGCGCAGCTCGCCCATGGTGAGCGACGAGATCGTCGACTGGGCGATGTCCCACGTGGCACTTTTCTCCCAAACGTTGAGCCATTCCTCAACGCCAATCGTCTTGATGTCCATGGACAAGCTCCTTACAAAAGCAGACATCCAATCGTGTTGACGTCCCTCATACAAGATTGGGGCGGTGCGAAAACCCGCACCGCCCCAATGGGAGACATCTAATGGCAGCTAGATGTATGTATTATGACCTGTACGGGTCCTGAAAGACCTTAGAGGTCCTCGCGCCAGAAGGGCATGCTCATGCAGCGCGGGCCGCCGCGGCCGCGGGAGAGCTCGGCGGAGGGCACGACGAGAAGGTCCAGGCCCTCCTTGTACAGCACGTCGTTGGTGACGGTGTTGCGGGCGTAGACGCAGATCTTGCCGGGCTCGACGCACAGGGTGTTGGAGCCGTCGTTCCACTGCTCGCGGGAGGCCGCGATCGGGTCGCCGCCGCCGCAGGGGATCAGCTTGACCTGGTCGACGCCGGTGGCGTCCTCCAGGACGTGCTCGAGGGTGTCCTCGATCAGGCGGATGTTCACGTCGCCCGGGTTCTTGCCGGCGGTCAGCTCGTAGACGCGCAGGGTGCC
The DNA here is from genome assembly GCA_905204635.1 of uncultured Collinsella sp. Lineage (GTDB taxonomy): Bacteria > Actinomycetota > Coriobacteriia > Coriobacteriales > Coriobacteriaceae > Collinsella. The sequence continues at coordinate 2,236 of CAJLAN010000147.1, forward strand.
CATGATGGCGGGGTGGATCGTGAACTTATCGACGTCGATCTGGGTGAAGACCGTGTCGAGGTGCATGAAGGCGCGCGAGACCGGGATGTCGAAGGCCAGGATGCGCTCGACCTTGGAGTCGGAGTTCCAGAAGATGTTCTGGGCCATGACGTCGATCGCGGCGGCCTGGGTGCGCTGGGAGATGCCGACGGCGAGGGTCTTCTCGTTGATGTTCAGCACGTCGCCGCCCTCGGTGTGGAACTGGCAGTCGCGGCGGAAGTACAGCGAGACGTCCTTGTAGTCGGGGTGGTACTTGAAGACGTACTTGCCGTACAGGGTCTCGCGGTTGCGGGTGACCGAGTACATGCGGTTGAGGTTGACGCCCTCGCCGACGACCGCGAACGGGTCGCGGGTGAAGTAGAGGTTGGGCATCGGGTCGATGATCAGGTCGGACTCGGACTCGGAGTTGACCAGGGAGTCGAGGGTCGTGGACGCCGTGAGGGGCATGTCGATCTCGGACTTGGTCATGCCGGCCATGGTCTTCTTGACGAACTCGAGGTTGTCCTCGATGGAGTCCAGCTTCTCGCGGACGATCTGCGGCATGTGCTGGCCGCGGATGCCGGCCTCGGCGATGTACTGGTCGGTGAACTCGGCGCGGGCGCCGGGGACCTGGTCGAACACCTCGGCGACGAGGTTCTCGAGATAGAGGACCTCCACGCCCTGGTCCCTCAGGATCTGGGCGAAGGTGTCGTGCTCCTGCTGCGCGACCTCCAGGAACGGGACGTCGTCGAACAGGAGTCGCTCGAGCTCGTCGGGCGGCAGGTTGAGGAGCTCGTCGCCGGGACGGTGCAGGCAGACCTTCCTGAGCTTGCCGATCTCGGAAGGCACGTGCAGACCTTTCGTCATGGCCTCCTACCTTTCTTTCGGGCCTTACTGGCCGAATGTATCAGCGCCCCTCCGTATGGGACGCTGCTTGCTGACAGCTCTAGTTATATCCAAAAACCACCTGCAATTCCACCTCGCCCCCGAACGGTCAGCAAAGTGCGATGAACGGTATATCGCATATGATTCCCCCATGATTCACTTCGGTTCTCTAAAGCAGGTTTTCAAAGGTAAATGTTCTTTTTTTAAGGAATTAAGCTAGATTGCACAAATATTTTCATGTTTAGGAATTGCATAACTAAAACGGTTTTCTGCATATATATGTCGTTTGTCCATGATTCAATTTGGATTCGATTATATTCAGCTCGCAATCATTCTTATTCATACATCCTCACCAATTGAGTATGGATATAGATTGTTTCCAAACGAGTTGGGCAGTTAGTTGCATGCCTTGGCAGCGTAAGAAGTAGGTAAAGATACCGTTCGCACAATACGTCCGTGCCACAAGTCGACTAAATTGAGACAATAGTGAATAGGGTTAGGCTACCGTCCCCTGCGGGGACTGAACGGACAGATGCATATGCCGAGCAAAATCGAAAAAAAGCAAGCCGCCGCAAAGCTGCGCAAACCGCCTCGCGACTTCTCGTACACGCAGAACCGAGAGCTCAGCTGGCTACGCTTTGACAACCGTGTGCTCGACGAGGCTTTTGATGAGTCCGTGCCGCTGTTCGAGCGCCTTAAGTTTGTCTCGATCTTCGAGTCAAACCTCGATGAGTTCCTTATGGTGCGCGTGGGTGGCCTGTCCGACCTTGCCGAGCTCAAAATACAGCCTGTCGACAACAAGAGCAATATGACCGCCTCCGAACAGGTCGATGCTGTCATGGCCGAGCTGCCCGGGCTCCTTACCCGTTGGGAGTCCATCTTTAAGAGCATCGAGGGCAATCTCGACACTCTGGGCGTTCACCGCGCGCAAATCGATTCGCTTACGCCCGAGGAGCGCACCTTTGTAACCCGCTACTTCCAGGCCTACGTGTCGCCGGTTATCTCACCGTTGGTCATTGACCCGCGCCATCCCTTCCCCAACCTGCGCAACGGCGCACTCTATCTGGCTTGTGGCCTGGACGGCATCACCGACGAGGAGAGCCTGCTGGGCCTGATCGAGATTCCCGCCTCGATGAACCGCGTGGTCGAGATCCCCTCGCCCACCGGCACCTACTCCTACATCTTGCTCGAGGATGTCATCCTCGCCTGCCTGGACAGCTGCTTTGGCTCCTATAAGCCGCTGGATCGCGCGCTGATCCGCGTCACTCGCAATGCCGATATCGACCCGGACGGCGAGGGGGTCGAGGAGGACGAGGATTACCGCCAGCACATGAAGCGCATTCTCAAGAAGCGCCTGCGTCTGCAGCCGGTAGTGCTCGCGGTCTCGGGGTCGCTTGAGAAGGCGACGCTCAAGACCATCCGCAAGGCGCTCGAACTTTCGCGCCGCTCGGTCTTTACCTGCGATATCCCGCTCGACCTGGGCTACGTCTTCGGCATTGAGGGCAAAATTCCCGAGCACCTGCGCAACGAGCTGCTCTTTACGCCGCTTAAGCCGCAGCCCAACCCCACCATCGATATGACCCGCTCCATCCGCGAACAGGTGCTGCAGGGCGACAAGCTGCTCTTTTATCCCTACGAGGCCATGAACCCCTTCCTGGATCTGGTGCACGAGGCCGCCTACGACCCCGAGTGCATCTCGCTGCGCATCACACTCTACCGCGTGGCCAAGCAG
>CAJLAN010000148.1 GCA_905204635.1 uncultured Collinsella sp.
GTTCTGGCTCACGCCCTTGAGCGTGTGCGCTGCCATAAACGCACCTTCGGCGTCTCCCGCCGCCATAGCGGCCTCCAGCTTGTCCATGCTCTCGTCATCCAAAAACTTGAGGGCAAAACGGGCAAGCATCTCCTCGCCCATCAGCCGAGCGCACGCGTCATCATAATTGGCGCCGATCTTCTCATACGCCTCACGCATGGAAATCATGGATTAAAACTCCTTTGGTCAAACTAAATCGTGGGAAACGCGGCGATATCGGCGGGGCGTGCCAACGTCTCGGCAATACGGTCTTGCACCTCGAGCAGGCAGTCGAGCAACAGCGGGTTAAAAGTGCCGCACTTACCGTCCAGGATCATCTGGATCGCCTCCTTGTGCGGGATAGCGTCCTTGTACACGCGTACGCTCGTCAGCGCATCGTACACGTCGGCCACCGAGACCACCTGTGCGGCAATGGGAATTTCGTCGCCCTTAAGGCCATCGGGATAACCCCTGCCGTCCCAGCGCTCGTGATGCCATCGCGCAATCTGGTACGCATATTCCATAAGCGCATTGCCGACGTGATGACGGCCCAGCTCAAGCAACATGTCGGCGCCAATCGTGGTATGCGTCTTCATAATCTCGAACTCCTCGGGCGTAAGGCGTCCGGGTTTGTTGAGGATCGCATCGTCAATCGACATCTTACCGATATCGTGCAGCGCCGAAGCCAGGGCAATCGTGGAGCGTTCCTCATTGTCGAGGGAGATCGTGTCGCTACGCTGGACCAGACAGCCAAGCAGCAGCTCGGTCAGCTTTTCGATGTTCGTAACGTGCCTGCCGCTCTCGCCGTTGCGAAGCTCCATGACGCCAGCCATGATGTCGATGAGCATACGACTGTTCTTGACACGCTCGTTGTACTGCTGGGACAGCAGGCTCGTCAGGCGGCGCTGTTTGGCGTATAGGCGGATGGTGTTGCTTACACGGCGGCGCACGACACGGGAGTCAAACGGGCGGTTGATATAGTCCGAGGCGCCTAGCTCGTACGCGCGCAGAACCATATCATCGGAATCTTCGCTCGAAATCATGATGACAGGCAGATTGTCACTAACCGATCGGCGCGACAGACCGGCCAGCACCTCAAAGCCGCTTATGCCCGGCATGACAATATCCAGCAGCACGAGCGACAACTCATCACCATAGCGGTCGGCCATGTCGAGCGCCGTACGACCGTTGTCGGCCTCGAGGATGCAATACTCGTCCTTGAGCATCTCGCTGAGAATGACTCGGTTCATCTCGGAGTCATCGACAATAAGTACCAAAGGCTTTTCGCTTTGGAAGGCCTCGATGGAATCGGCATCGGTCACGACCGTACCGGCTTTTGCCTTAGCGCGGCTCAGTAACTGGACAGCGCGGCCAACGCCCTCGTCGACCGTCTCGCCATGAATGCGAACGCCACCAACACATGCCGTCAAGCTCACGTACTCATGGCCCGGAATAATCGTGGAACGAACGGCATCGGACACCTGATGCAGGCGACGGGTGAAGTCATCGGAGGGAATATTGGGCATGACAACCACAAACTTGTCGCAGCCATAGCGCACAAGCTCGTCAGTCGAACGGATTCCGCTGCGCATGGCTGTCGCCACGGCACCGAGCGCAAGGTCGCCGGCATGACGGCCACACGTATCGTTGAAGACCCTAAAATCATCAAGGTCGATCATCGCAACGCCGGCGTTCATGCGGGCGCTACGGAGCTTTTCCTCGTAATATCGGCGATTGTGCACGCTCGTCAGCACGTCGGTGTAGACAAGGTCCTCTTTTGCGGCCTCTTGCCCATCGATCGGACGCACCATCAGCAGGACATGAGGCTCGCCCTCGACCTTCAGAGGGCGCAGATGGGCACGGTACTCAACGCCATCGTTGAGCAGTTGCTCCGACACCTCATCGGAATCTGTCAAGGCCTCAAGACTTGCCTGGCGCAAACAAGGGCAGCGATCGCCGGCGAGCAGGCAGTTAGGCTCGCTCTTAATCTGATCGGCCGACAGTAAACGTACCACGGGGTAGGTCTTCGCGACACGGGCGACCTCGGCAGCACGGCCATGGCCTCGGGGCCGGCGGCGGCCTCCTCGTCGGTTAGATTGACCTCGTGATTATTGAGCATATGGGGCCCTTTCTATCGTTACGCACGGCAACGGTGCATATCAAATGGTACAAGGGTAACATCTAACAACTGCAGGCAAACGCGCGATTATCGTTACATTTTTATGACCTGGCAAACGGCGGTAATGGAGCCGCGGGCGCGCGGTTATGGGCGCATTCGTTAACAATGACGAAACGCTAACAGTCCCCCTCCCCGCAGGTCATCGAGCGTGCTAACGCTCCAAGATATCGCGAACGGCGTTTGCCGCCGTAACGGGACGATCGCGCAGACCGTTATGCGCGCCCGGGATCATCACAAGGGGGCAATCGAGATATTCGGCAGCCGCTCGCGTGCCAGCCTCGCGGGGCGTATCGACCGAAAGCTCGCCCAAAAACACAGCCGACACCGCCTTTGACGCGCGGGCGCGCTCCCAGTCGGGAGCATATGTCATATTTGTTCCGTATTCATTGGCCATAAAGCAACGACCATTGCGCAGGGCATGTTTGGCTTCCGCTTCGGTCGTCCCAGGAGCCTCGGGGTCCAAGTCGCCGAGAGCTCCCAAGAAAAGCCGGAGCGCCCTTGAAACCTTTCCAGCCGCAATCATATCGAGCAAAATCGGAGCTGCGCCCATGCCGACGCCTTCGGCCGACACAGCCGGCTCATGCAGAATCGCACGGGCGACGAGATGGGGTTCGGTGCGAAGAAGCTCCAGCGCCACCAACGTACCGGCGCTGTGCGCAAGCACATTTGTCGGAGCGCCAACGTGTTCGATCACGGCCTGCAGGTCGGCGGCCTGAGCGGCAAGATCATAGCTGCCGTCTGCCGCTTCGCTGCTGCCGCCACAGCCGCGGCGGTCGTAGGCAATTACGCGGTAGTTGCGGCTGAGCTCACAAATGATGCCATCGAAAAATGTGCCGTCGACACAAGCGCCGTGCACGCACACCAAAGCAGGAGTATCAGGCAACACATCCGGGCCGGCATATTCGCGACAGGCAATCGTGGTGCCCGCATTCTCGACTGTAAAATCCATGTTGTGCCCCCATCATCAACGCCCATCCAGTTGCACGTCAGTACGGTTGGATGGACCCGCGTTGTCATACGCCTTGTTAACAGATTAACTCTACCCGACCCGAGGCTTTTCATGACACGGCATAATGCGCGACGTGAAAAAACGAAACTTGTAAAGCAAGAGCCCGCACCTTGCTTTGGAGCCGATGCTATGCTTAGGCACAATTGTCTTGAGGAGCATATGCCTATGTCTACGTTTTTGAATGCCAGCCCCATCTTTGGGCCCGTTCGCAGCCGTCGCCTTGGTCTCTCGCTCGGCGTCAACATGATGCCGGCCAGTGGCAAAATCTGCACGTTCGACTGCATGTACTGCGAAAACGGCCTCAACGCCGAGCGCCCCTGCCATGAGCCGTACAACACAGCCGCCGTGGTACTCGACGCGCTCGAGGCAAAGCTGCGCGAGATGGCAGCCGAAGGCGAGCTCCCCGATGTGATCACCTTCGCAGGCAACGGCGAGCCCACCGCCGCACCGGAGTTTCCGCAGGCCATCGCCGGCGCCATCGCGCTGCGCGACGAGCTTGCCCCAAACTCCAAGATCGCCGTGCTTTCCAACGGCACGCGCGCCGACCGTCCCCAGGTGCACGATGCGCTCATGATGGTCGACGACAACATCCTCAAGCTCGATACGGTCGACCCGGCTTTTATCCAACTGCTCGACCAGCCCGTTGGCCCCTACGATGTAGAGCACCAGATCGAGACGTTCGCGAGCTTTAACGGCCGCGTCATTATCCAGACGATGTTTTTGAGCGGTGAGTACCGGGGCAAGTCTCTCGATAACACCGGCGAGGAGTACGTTGGCCCTTGGCTCTCGGCGCTCGAGCGCATTCGCCCACAGGAGGCGACCATCTACACGGTGGCGCGCGAGACACCGGTCGCCGGCCTTGCCAAAGCAGCGCCCGAGGCACTCGACACGATCGCCGCACGCGTGCGCGCCCTCGGCATCCCCTGCCAGGTGAGCTACTAGCAAAACCACGCAGCAGCCAGTGCCCGCCATCCCGCCCCATCAGTTGCGGTGATATAGTTCCTATTTGTGCTGTTAAACCGCTTAAATCGGAACTATATCACCGCAACTTTTATAGACGCGTGGGTGGGCTATACTAGCTGCGGATGAAAGGAAGTTAGCCATGTTTGACAAAGAACCCGTGCCCGGCCGCAACGACGCTTGCTGGTGCGGCAGCGGCAAAAAATATAAGAAATGCCATAGCACCTTTGATGAGCGCCTCGAGCGCTTGTGGGAAGAGGGCTGGGAGGTTCTGCCCCGCACGCTCTACAAGACGCCCGCCGATATCGAGGGCATCAAGCGCTCGGCCGCCATCAACGTGGGCGTGCTCGATTACGTAGGCGAGCACATCGCCGCGGGCATGACCACCAACCAGATCGACCAGATGATCTACGACTACACCGTCGAGCACGGCGGCACGCCGGCCGACCTCAACTACGAGGGCTACCCCAAGAGCGTATGCACCTCGATCAATGATGTGGTCTGTCACGGCATCCCCTGCGATACGGACGTGCTGCACGAGGGCGACATCATCAACGTCGACTGCTCCACGATTCTTGACGGCTACTTTAGCGCCTCGAGCCGCATGTTCTGCATCGGCAAGGTCTCTACCGAGCGCCAGCGCCTGGTCGACGTCACCCGCGCCAGCGTGGAGGCTGGTCTGGCG
>CAJLAN010000149.1 GCA_905204635.1 uncultured Collinsella sp.
CCAGCCGTCAAGGGCTTCTTTGGCGGTGAGGATGCGAAAGTCGCTGCTGGCCAGCAAGTTACTATCACGATTCCCGACGGTGCCTCGGGCGATACTATCGCCTCGATTCTCTCTGAGAACCATATCGTCGAAAATCCCAAGGATTACTATGCGGCGGTGAAAAAGCTCAACGCCGATATGTCGCTCAAGCCTGGTGATTATTCGTTCACCACACTCATGGATGCGACCAAGGTTGTTCAGCAGCTCATGGAAGGCCCCAACGCGGGCTCCAATGCGCTGACTATCCCTGAGGGCCTAACGGTCGATCAAGTCGCCGACCGTGTGGCCCAGGCCTACGACAGCATCTCTAAGGAAGACTTCCTCAACCAGGCCAAGGCCTCCAACTACGTTGACGACTATAGCTTCCTTAAGGGCGCCGCCAACGATTCGCTCGAGGGTTTCTTGTTCCCCAAGACCTATTCGCTGGGCGATTCGCCGACGGCCGATGACGTGATTCGCGCCATGCTCGATCAGTTTAAGACCGAGTACAAGTCGCTTGACTTTGCGAGCTGCGAAGCCAAGATCAAGGAACGCTACGGCGTGGAGATGTCCGACTACGACATCGTCAACTTGGCCTCTATCGTTGAGCGCGAGGGCCTCAACGCCGATCAACGTGCGCACGTGGCCTCGGTCTTCTACAACCGCCTTGCCGGCAAACTCGACGGTCTGCGCTATCTCAACAGCGATGCGACCATGATGTATGTCACCGGTGGCGAGGTTACCGCCGACGACCTGCAGAGCGATAGTCCGTATAACACCTATAAGCACGAGGGCCTACCGCCCACGCCCATCTGCTCTCCGTCGCTCGAGGCACTCAAGGCCACGCTTGAGCCGACCGACTCCGATGACCTGTATTTCTACATTACGCAGGACGAGGAGTACTTCTCGCAAACCTACGAAGAGCATCAACAGTCTTGGAATTAGCATGAGGATTTTTAGCCCCAAACGATACGTTGCCTCGGTCGATCGCATCGATCTCGATACCCTGTGGGCCGACGGCAAACGCGCCATTCTGCTCGATCGCGATAACACCCTGGTGCCGCGCGACACCGAGCAGGTCCCCGCCGCGATTTCCGCTTGGCTCGACGCCGCCCGCGCCAAAGGCTTTAAGCTGTGCATGGTGTCCAATAACTGGCATCGCGACCAGGTCATGGCATCGGCACGCGAGCTGGGACTCGAGGCCATCAGCCACGCCATGAAGCCGGCGCCGTTTGCCCTCAAGGCGGGTCTTAAGCGCCTCGGCGCCACGGCTGACGAGGCGGTGCTGATCGGTGATCAGCTCTACACGGACGTGTGGAGCGGCAACTTCGCCGGCGTCGATACCATCTTGGTTAAGCCGCAGGCGACGCAAGACCTGTGGTATACGCAGATCTTCCGTATCTTTGAGCGCCGGGCCCTGCGCGACCTTCCCTGCGAGGAATAGGTCTCGTCATGTCCCAGCACACCAAACACGGCTGCGACCATATCTTCTTTATCGGCTTTTTGGGCGCGGGCAAATCGACGCTCGCGCGCAACGTCGGCACTATGTTCAAGCGGCGTTTTATCGATACCGACCGCCTAGTCGTGCGCCGTTGCGGCAAGTCGGTAACCGAGATTTTTGAGACCGAGGGTGAGGATCGTTTTCGCGAGCTCGAGACCTCGGCGCTCCGTTCGCTCCAAAGCGAGCGCAGCCTGTTGGTTTCGTGCGGGGGCGGTATCGTCGAAACGCCGGTGAATATTGAACTGATGCACGAAATGGGTACGTGCGTGTACCTCGAGGGCGACTTCGAGGATTCGATTCGACAGATTCGTCGGTCCGACACGCGCCCCGATTTCCGTTCGCCCGAGCATGCTGCGCGCCTGTTTGAGCATCGTCGTCCGCTGTATCGCCAGGCCGCCAACCTTACCCTTGATATTCGCAACAAGTCCTTCGAGGACGTTTCCTACCTTTGTGCCGAGATGCTTTTGGAGCGTGGGCTGCTATGATTCGCCGTCAACTGATCAATTTCCAAAACCGCAGCGTCGATGTCCGTGTCGGATTGGGCGCGTTCGATGAGCTTTCGCGCATGTTTGCCTCGGCCGTGGGCAAGCCTAAGCGCGCGATGGTGGTCTGGAACGACGCTATATCCGAGCGTTTTGGCGAGGTCGTCGAGCATGCGCTGGTCGACGCCGGTTTTGCCGTGTCGCTGCTCGTCCTTGAGGTTTCGCCTGCTGGTGCCACGCTGGCCGATGCCGATGCGATCTTTGGCACCCTGTCTGCCAACGGCGTTACCTGCGACGATCTGGTTGTCGCCGTTGGCGATGCCGCAACCTGCTCGGTTGTTAGCTGGTGTGCCAACCAGTGGTGTGGCCGAACGGAGTGCGCGCTGCTGCCGACGACGTTCGACGCCATGCTCACGGTCGCGACGACCATGAAGCCGCTCGTCGCCTCGTCGGCGTATGCGCTTCCCGCTATCGCGTTCCGTCCCGAGCCGGGCTTGGTCGTGTGTGACCTCAACCTTGTTCGCGAGGCGGACCCCGAGGACCTCAAGCTCGGCTATGTGGTACTTGTTGGTACCATGCTTTCGAGCAGTAAGTCCCGCTGGAATCAGTTTACTGAGACCGTCCCCGAGATTCTTGCGGGTGAGGAGGTCGCGCTCGTTAATGCCGTTCAATGGTCTCAAACTGCCTGCAAGGACGTACTGATGGCCACGAACCCGAGCGCCCGCCATGCGCTCGATTTTGGCAAGACGGGGGAGCGTACCCTGCGCGCCTGCTTGGGCGATGCCGCTTCGCAGGTTCCTGCCTACCAGCTGTTGTCCGAGGGCATGCGCTTTGAGGTGCGCCTAGCACATGATGCCTGCGACTTCGATATCGATTACGTCTTTGAGGTCGATGACTGCCTGGAGGACTTTGGTATCGAGGAGCTTGCCTTCGACCTGGAGCCCACCGCGTTTATCGAGGAGTTCCGCAAGCAGCAGTTCGCTCGCTCGAATCGCAGCATGCTGCCGCTGCCCGCAGCACTCGGTGCCATTCGCCTAACGAGCGTTGAGGACGAGGTTCTTGAGCGCCATGCTCACGCCTACTTGGCTTCTCGCAAAGAACTTCTCTAAGATTTATTGACATCCATCGTCTTTCGTATCATGTTGAGGGGCGGGTTTTCAATCGGTTGCGGATCGCATGCGATTCCGTCGTTCGGTTGAGACCCGTCCCGTCTATATAGAGACAACAAGAAAGGAATCTGCATGTCTGAGTTTGCTGCCGGTCCTTCCGGTCGTAGCGAGCGTGTCCGTGACCTGATGGCCGAGCGTGGCTACGACGCCATCGTGGTGCGCGACGAGGCCAACCTTCGTTGGCTTACGGGCGTGAAGGGCGTATTCGACTACACCTTCGAGTTCCCGCACGCTGCGTTTATTACGGCCGACCAGTGCCTGTTCCATACCGACTCGCGCTACCTCAACAGCTTTGAGGAGAACACGCCCGCCGGCAGCCCCTGGGTCTACGACATGGACGAGGGCACCATCCCCGGTTGGGTCGCCGGCAAAATCGCGGCCAACAAGTGCCGCGTCTGCGCTGTCGAGGACGACATGCAGATCAACTTCTACCAGGGTATTCAGCGCGGCCTGGAGGACCGCTCCGTTGCCTGCATGCTGCCACTGATGCATGACGACATCCGCAAGATGCGCGCCATCAAGGATGCCGAGGAGATCGAGCTCATGCGCCATGCACAGTCGATCACTGACGCCGCCTTCCAGCACATGCTCGGCTTTATTAAGCCCGGTATGACCGAGAAGCAAGTTCGCAACGAGCTCGAGAACTTTATGTTCGCCAATGGCGCTGACAGCCTTGCCTTCGGCTCCATCGTAGCGAGCGGTCCCAACACCGCCAACCCGCATGCCGTGCCGAGCGACCGCGTGATCGAGAAGGGCGACTTTGTCCTCATGGATTACGGCGCGGGCTACTGTGATTACCGCTCCGACATGACGCGCACTGTCGTGATTGGCGAGCCCACCCAGGAGCAGCTCGACCTGTACGCACTCGTGCGCCGCACGCACGAGGAGTGCGTCGCCGCCATCCATCCGGGCGTTGAGGGTAACGACATCTTCAAGCTTTCCAAGAAGATCATCGGCGATGCCGGCTATGGTGATTACTACAACCATGGTCTGGGCCACGGCGTCGGTATCGACATCCACGAGCTGCCCAACTTCAACCGCAGCAAGAACACCATCGAGATCGGCTCGGTTGTCACCATGGAGCCCGGCGTCTACCTGCCCGGCGTGGGCGGCGTGCGCCTTGAGGACTACGGCGTGGTCACCGAGAACGGCTACGAGCCCTTCACCAAGACCCCGCACGACCTGCACGTCATCGATTGCTAGCCCATTTCGATAGATTTTTGGGGCGGGGCGTCCGGATCGATTCGGACGCCCCGCGTTCTCTTTTTATGCGCTCGCTGCAGGCGCCGTCAGCAAGTGTATAATTTCGGTCGTATGTAATTTGGACGCTTGTGCGTTCTGCCCATAACAAGAAAGGTCGCTATGCCTACCATTTCTACCGCCGACTTCAAGAACGGCCTCGGTCTCCGCATCAAGGACAAGGTCTACACCATCGTCGAGTTCCAGCATGTCAAGCCGGGCAAGGGCGGCGCGTTTGTGCGCTACAAGACCCGCGACATCAAGAGCGGCCGTGTCGTCGAGAACACCTGCAACGCCGGCACCAAGTTCGAGAGCGTCATGCTCACCACCCGTGAGTTCCAGTACCTCTACAACGATGGTGCCGACTACATCTTCATGGACAACGAGACCTATGAGCAGGTTCCCGTTCCCGAGGACATGGTGGGCGAGAACTCC
>CAJLAN010000150.1 GCA_905204635.1 uncultured Collinsella sp.
TTTTGAGCTCCATGCCGAAACGCAGATCCGGCTTGTCGGAACCGAAACGATCCATTGCCTCGCGCCAGGTCATACGCTGGATCGGAAGCTGCAGATCGTAATTGCAGATCTCCTTGAAGAGCTTCTTTAACAGACGCTCATTGACATCCAGAACGTCCTCAACGTCAACGAAGGAAAGCTCCATATCGATCTGGGTAAACTCAGGCTGACGGTCTGCACGAAGGTCCTCATCACGGTAGCAGCGTGCTAACTGGAAGTAACGGTCATAACCGGAAACCATCAGTAACTGCTTAAACAGCTGTGGAGACTGTGGAAGTGCGTAGAAAGAGCCTGGATGTACACGGCTTGGTACCAGGTAGTCTCTTGCGCCTTCTGGTGTACTCTTGATCAGAGTTGGGGTTTCGATCTCTAAAAATCCTTCTTCTGCCAGAAACTGTCTGGTCAGCGTTGCCACCCGGCTGCGAAGGATCGGTGGGTTCCGTCGGATCCGGAGTACCGGGATCAACCGGATTCTCCGAATTCTCCTTGCGCTGGATCCAGACCTGGCAACCATAGAACGGGTTGGCGGTACCAAGGCACAGACCCTGGTTGGTCACCGCAAAGGTGCGCAGACCATGGTTATACGGATCGTTAAAGCCATTGGTCGTCAGCGTCGTAAAGTTCACGCCGTCCTCGGTCACATACATATCAAAGCCGCGCTCGGCATCGCGCAGGTAGCACATGCACGTAAGGACACTCTGCAACTTCTTGAGGTTCTCCGCACTCAGCAGCTTATCGAGCGCATCCTGAATATCACCCGGCAGCTCGGTGCCATAGGCATCCTCGTACTGCTGCTTCAGGCTCTCATAGCTATCGAGCATGTCCTGATACTGGTCGGCAAAGGACTTGAAGTACGCGATCTCGCCATCGATCTTCTGGACATAAGCTGCGTCGTCCTCAAAGTCCCGGGACATCGTCGCGGCCTGATCGCAAAGATCGCCCGTGGCATCCTCCAGCGCATCGCTTAGATCGCCAAAGCCCTTAGCAACCTCGGTCTTCTCGTCATCGACCTCGACGGCCTCGGTCTTCTCGTCATCGACCTCGACGGCCTCGTTCGAATCATCGTCCGTAAGCGTGTCCACAGGAACGATGGGGTCGTCAGGCGATTTCTTGTCAAGCAGGTGATCAAGCAGGTCCTTAAGGCGCTGAACCTGAGATTCCCACTCCTTGGGCGTCATATCGATAATGTCGCCATTGGAGAACTGGCCGATCGGCTCAAGCAGGCTCGCAGTATCAAAGGTACCGATATACAGCTTGCCGTCGAACTTCTGCATGCGCCAAATGTACTGGTTCTCGTTTCGGCCAAAGCCCGAAGTCAGGCCGGAAATACCGCCCTCGGGGAACATGTCGGTGCGATCGCCAACGACGAGCTCCATGTTCTCGTCCTTGTCCATGCGATAGATGTTGACCGACTGCTCAAGATTGGCATTCACAAACGAGCAGTCAACGCCGCCCATGCTGCTCTTGCCGCCCTCTTCGGTGCTGAACTTGTTGAACAGGATGCGCTCGAGAGCAATCTCCTCGTCGTTGTATTCACCGATATAGAGGTAGTCGTTGTAGACGACGAGGTTGGCAGCGCCAGAACGGGTACGGGCAGGATCGATGCCAAAGCAGTACTTTGCACAGTCCGTCTCCTGATCGCCAACAATGGGAGTCCACGAATAGCTGCCGTCGGCGTTCTTGTCGCCACGAACCATGGCAAACGACTGCATGGAATTATCATCGGGAGCATTCTCGGGCGTACCGGTGCAGATGGTCGCATAGAGATGGCCATTGTACGAGACCATATCCCAAATGGCACCGCCGTAGATGCTGTCCTGATAGCGAATCGCCGGATAGTTAAACAACGTGTCCGAGTTGGCAATCTCGGTGAAGCTGTCCTGGCCCTTTGACGGGTCAGGCGACGTCAGGATTGTCGACACAAACTTACCGGCCGCGTCTTTGCCCACATTACTGATGACGAGCTGGCCATCATGAACACACATGCCGCGGATACCGGTAGAAATGCCCTGCTTGTAGGCGGCACCGTAATCCTGCATGCTCGAAAGGCCCTGATAGACAACTTTGTACTCATCCGTCTTAGGATCAATCTCATATACAGCAGGCAGGCCACTTTTGCCGCCATTGGCCCTGACGCTGCCGCAGAAATAGAGCTTGCCCTTATAGCTCACGGCATTGCGGAACAAAGGGGCGACGCCGTTGAGCGATTCAGAGAGTAGCAGCTTGGTCTCACCGGTCTTGGTATTGATCTTGACCAAGATGCCGCCGCTGTCCTTGTCGGCCGTGCCGTCCTCCTTCTGCTGTCCATAGAAGAACGTGCCGTTAAACATGGCCTCCAGCGTCAGGCGCATGGTCTCGACATCAAAGGAATCGCCCAGCGTACTGTTCATGAGCGTAAGCGTGTTGCCCATCGCCGCATAGCAGGTGCCCACATAAAGCCAGTCACCATAGCTCGCAGCCGCCCAAGTGTAGCTCTGGCCGCGATCGCCTTCGTTATTGGCCGTGTTACCGTCGGTGCCCGGGACGGCAACGACACCGTCACCCTGGTAGTCGACGATGCCATCAGGCTGCGACGTTCCTACCGAAGGATGCGAGAGTTTCTCAAAGGAATACCCATTTCCCGCATTGTAGGTAACGGCACCCGAAGTGTCTTCGGCATTCGCCGGCAACGGTGATGCCAAGATAGCGGCAAGCGCTGCCACCAAGCCAAGTGTTCCCACTCGTCTCATAAAGGCTATAGCCTCCCCTGTCCTTAAGCCCAGTTTTAGCATTCATCATCTCTGTCCACGTTTAATTGCAATCTGGGCACAGCAATAATCAGTATATAAATATACACCTGTATTTTTTCTTACGGGATAGTGGATGCTCGATTGGTCACGAATTCCGCGCGAACCGTCACCAAACTCCACTTTCGCCGCATCCGCGAGTTGTTTTTGCGCAAATTTTAGGACATCGATAGCCCCAATGGGGAGGAGGCCGGTACTCATTGGAGAGGGCAGCATCTACATTTTCATAACGAAATAGCCCGCGTCTCTCACCGCCGTCTCGAGTGCCTCGCGGTCAATCGGGCGCTTCGAACGCACGCGTGCCGTGTGGTCCGCATACGTCACCGTTGCCCACACGCCATCCAGCGCATTGAGAGCATTGACTACGTTCTGAGCGCACCCGTCGCAGCTCATGCCGCCGATAAGCAGCTCATCGTGGTAGGGATAGTGGGACTCATCGGTATCGGCCACCACAACCTTCTTGGCCTTCTTGCAACTCGCGCCATCACTACAGCAGCTCTTTCCGCGTGTCGATGCGGCAATACGACGCACACCAAAGAACATGCCGAGTGCGATCACGGCAAGCACGATGATATTTGCAGGGCTGATCAAGTCGTCCATGCGATCCCCTTTCTCCAAACTCTTATACCTATACCCCCATGGGGTGTTCCCATCTTACTCCAAACTCGTGTCGGTTCGGTCAATTAGTTTCCCTCTTCAAACTTTTTAGTTGACCAAGGCTTACTTTCGTGTATAAGTTTTCCTAGGCTAACAACTGAGGACCCGAAAGGAGCATCGTGACTCGAACCATTGACATCCCAACATACCAAACGGCTGTCGTACGCAACTGCTCCCCTACGCTCGCAGGTATCAAGCCGGCATCGCTCTTTACCTATCCCGGCGTTTACGCCAACCAAAACGGAAAACCTAGCGCCGCCCATATCGAAGATCGACGCTCTCGCCTGCTCGCCGTCATAGCCCAATGCAACCGCGAGCTCCGGCCACTCGGGATCCATATGAGCGTTTTGGTCTGGCGCCCCTGCGGAGCGCTCATCTATGTGTACCGCCCTGCGGACCTCATGCGATACCTCTCCGACCCCCGCACCACGACGGCGCTTGCAGCCGAAGGTTACGATGTCCACAACCTGCCCGCATCCCTGGTGCATCTCGCCGCGCGCATCACGCTGGCAAGCAGCAATGCCGCAGAAAGCGCCTATGACGGCAGCGTCTGCGCATTCGCGCGAAATAGGCACTGCGATACGGGATGCACGTGCGAGTTCCCCCACGAAATTGGCTATTTTTTGGGCTATCCCTACGAAGATGTCCATCAGTTTATCGTCCAGCACGGCGAAAACTATAAGGTCTTTGGCGCATGGAAGGTATACACAAACGTTGAGCAGGCGCTCACGACCTTCGATTCCTATCGCGCATGCACGCAATACCTTACCTACATCTATCAACGGGGCTGCACCCTGGGACAACTTGTCCAGGCAACCCGATAGAGCATACAAAACGCGGCCGCACGCCGCACAACCGAAAGGAAAACATATGAGCAAGATCGCAGTCGTCTACTGGAGTGGCACAGGAAACACCGAAGCCATGGCAAACCTCGTTGCCGAGGGCGCAACCGGTGCCGGCGCCGAGGCAGAGGTCATCTCCTGCGCCGACTTCTCCGCAGACAAGGCCGCCAGCTATAACGCCATTGCCTTCGGCTGCCCCGCCATGGGTTCCGAGGAACTTGAGTATGACGAGTTCCAGCCTATGTGGGACGAGGTCAAGGAGACTCTCGGCGACAAGAAGGTCGTCCTCTTTGGCTCCTATTCGTGGGCCGAGGGCGAGTGGATGGACAACTGGAAGGCCGACGCCGACGAGGCCGGCGTCAACGTCGTCGATTCCGTCATTTGCTACGATGCACCCGACGATGAGGGCGAGGCGGCCTGTCGCGCACTTGGAGCCGAGTTGGCATAGCAACGGCTCGGGTCCCGACAAAGCCGACCCTCGACAATGCACATTCGCGCCCCAACAAAAG
>CAJLAN010000151.1 GCA_905204635.1 uncultured Collinsella sp.
CGATGGCGGCCATCTGTCTCAACGTGATGAAGCAGCGCGGCTTGAGCGCTCCGGACGATATTAAGGTCGTGGGCGCGGATGGCGCCCGCCGCACTATGACGTTTATGCCTGACTTAACAACCGTTCGTCAAGATATCGATCGCATCGGAGAGCTCGCGGCGCAATCCATCATCGCTCTTGTTAACGGTGAAAAGCCCGAATCGAATACCAAGCTCCCCGTTGAACTCATTGAGGGCAAAACCGCGTAGTTCATCCCGTGCCAAAAGAATTCCTCAAACGCCTCTGATGACCGTTCGCCGGCATATGTCAACCGTTTGCCGACGACTGGAACTGCGAAAAGACGTATTGGTGTGAAAACGTTTGACATATGAAAACGATTGACATATCTTGCAGTTGTACCGAGTTAGTATCTTGTGGGAAAGGAAGTCTCGGATGCACAAGGTGTATTACCAGCCTGAGGGAATTTGGGTAGGCGACATCATGCCGTACGGCGAGGACGGCACGTTCTATCTCTATCACCAGCGTGACACGCGAAACCCCGGTCCTTTCGGAGAGCCGTTTGGTTGGGCACTCGCGACGACCAAGGATTTCGTCAACTACAAGGACTTTGGCGAGAGCCTTGAGCGTGGCGGCGACGAGGAAGTCGACCAGTATGTTTATGCCGGCACGGTGTTTAAGGTGGGCGACAAGTACCATGCGCTCTACACTGGTTGCAATCGCGATAAGGTCCGCGCACGCTTGATGAAGCAGGTTCTTCTTCACGCAACGAGTGACGACGCCGTCAAGTGGGAGAAGAACATCGCCGAGACGCTGCTTCCGCCCCAGGAAGGTTACGATGACCGCAACTGGCGCGATCCCTTTGTGCTTTGGGATGAGGAGAACGAAGAGTACATGCTCATCCTCGGCACGCGCGTGGGCGAGGACAAGCGTCTGATGACCGGGCGTCTGGTCAAGTTCACCTCCAAGGACCTGGATACCTGGGAGTTCCAGGGCGACTGGTGGAATCCGGGCCTTTACACCATGTTCGAGATGCCTGATCTCTTTAAGATGGGCGACTGGTGGTATCTGGTGTTCTCCGAGTACAGTGATGGCAACAAGACCCGTTACCGCATGTCTCGCTCCATCAACGGTCCTTGGATCACTCCTGCTGACGATTCATTCGATGGCCGCGCGTACTATGCCGCGCGTACCGCATTTGATGGCGAGCGCCGCGTTCTCTTTGGTTGGGTTCCTACGCGTGACGAGGGTGGCGATCCCAGCTCTTACCTGTGGGGTGGCACCTTTATGCCTCTCGAGATCGTTCAGCGTGCCGACGGAACGCTCGGCACCAAGCTCCCTGACAGCATGCTTGGCGCCTTTGGCGAGGCTAAGGCAGTCGAGGCCTTTGAGCTTTCCTGCGAGTCGGGCAAGGTCGAGCAGGTGCTCGCCGCGGATGCCGGTTCCACCTATATGCTCGATGCCGACATCGAGCTCGCCGGTGACGCTGCCGGCTTCTCGGTGAAGCTTGCCGAGGACGCCGAGTCCGGTCTTGCCTATGAGTTCCGCTCCAACCTGCGCGAGGGCAAGCTCGAGTTTACGGCGGCCCCCCAGTATCCGTGGTTCCAGGTCAACAACATGGGCCTCGAGCGTCCGTTGTTCTTTAAGGGCGAGGGCACTCATCATGTGCGCCTGGTCGTTGACGACGATATCGCGACCATCTTTGTCGATGATGTTGCGCTTAACGCTCGCTTCTGCAACAAGCAGGGCCAGGGTGTGGCGCTTACCGTCACCGACGGTGCGCTCAAGTGCGCAAACGCAACGATCGCGTCTCTGTAGCGGCAACGAACCGTTTTATGATTTAGAAAAGGAATGGAGAGGAACATGGACTACAAGGCAGTGTCCCAGCAAGTCGTCGACAACGTCGGCGGACTGGAGAACATCGAGGGCGCCACGCATTGCGTGACCCGTCTGCGTCTGGTGCTCAAGGATACGAGCAAATACAACAAGGCCGAGCTCGAGAACATCGATGGCGTCAAGGGCGTGCTGTACAACAGCGGCCAGCTCATGATCATCTTCGGTACCGGTACCGTCAACAAGGTTTACGATGAGTTTATGGCTCTGACGGGCGTTAAGGAGATCAGTGCTTCCGAGGTCAAGGGCGCTGAGGCGGACAAGAAGGGCAAGTTCTTCTCGGTCCTCAAGGTATTCTCGGACATCTTTATCCCCATCATTCCCGCCTTCGTCGGCGCTGCAATCATCATCGGCCTTAAGTCGCTGATCGTTGCCAACGGCCTCTTTGGCATGGAAGGCAGCCTCGCCGATCACAGCGAGTTCCTCAAGAACCTCGCAAGCTTCTTTGCCATTATCGCCACCACGTTCGACTACCTGCCTGTCCTGGTTATGTACAGCGCGGTCAAGCGTTTTGGCGGTAACCCGATCCTGGGCATCCTCGTCGGTATCGTCATGGTTCACCCGAGCCTTATGAACCGCAACACGTTCGTTATGGACCCGACGGGTGCTGAGTATTGGAACTTTGGTCCGCTATCCATTCCCATGGTTGCTTTCCAGGGCGGCGTATTCCCTGCAATCCTGACTGCCTGGTTTATGGCCAAGGTCGAAAAGATTGCCCAGAAGTACATCCCCGAGGTCGTTTCGTTCGTCTTTGTCCCGACCGTTACCCTGATTCTTGCTAACGTCGCCCTGTTCACCGTGTTCGGCCCGCTCGGCAACCTGATCGGTGACGTCCTCGCCGGCGTAATCGATATCCTGTACAACAGGATGGGCGTCTTTGGTGCCTTTGTCTTCGCCGCGTTCCTGCAGCCGCTCGTCGTTACCGGTACGCATCAGTTCATCCAGGGTATCGAGGCAAACCTTGTTGCCACGACTGGCTTCAACTACATCCAGGCCATCTGGTCGGTTTCCATCATCGCCCAGGGCGGCGGCGCCATCGGTATGTACCTCATTCACAAGAAGCACTCCAAAGAGCGCAACATCTGCATGTCGTCCTTTATCCCGACGCTGGTCGGAATCTCCGAGCCCGCTATCTTTGCTGCAAACATGCGCTATTCGATCATTCCGTTCATCTGCGCATGCATCGGTGCAGGCTGCGGCGGTGCCTTCGTCAAGCTCTTTGAGGTGCGCGCTATCGGTCAGGGTCTGACCGGCGTGCTTGGCCTGCTCATCGTCACGCCCGAGACCCTCGTGTGGTATGTGGCTGGCAATCTCATCGCCTTTATCGTGCCGATCGTCTTGATCTTTGCCTACAACAAGGCAAAGGGCGTCCCGACCACCGATGAAGAGGGCGCTGGCGCTGGCTTCGACGTTAGCTTCTAGTTGAGCCGTTCAGTGTAATCTGAGGATAAGTCCATTTGAGGAAGGGCGTTCGACTCGTGTGAGTCGAGCGTCCTTCCCCATAGACGAGAAAGTCAACGGCGATGTTAAATCAAAAAAACAAGGTGACACGCGCGGACTATGAGCAGTGGCGTGTCGGACAGGATGAGACGGCGGCTCGCATCGCGTCCGACCCCGATAGGCTTCTGTTCCATGTGGAGCCTGAGCTTGGCTGGCTCAACGACCCCAACGGTTTGGTTCAGATTGGTGATACGTATCACATCTATCATCAATACGATCCGTTCGATGCTGCGCATGGCGGTCCAGTGCTTTGGAACCATCTGACGACAAAGGATTTTGTGACGTACGAGAATCACGGCCCCGTGCTGTTCCCCGATTCCGATTTGGATTCGAGCGGAGCGTATTCTGGTTCTGCCTTTGTACGTGATGGCAAGATTCACTACTTCTATACCGGCAACGTCAAGCATTTTGACCGCGATGATTACGACTACGTGTTGACGGGCCGTGAGCAAAACCAGATTCATATGGTTGCCGAGAATCCCGACGAATTGGGCGAGAAGCGCATGGCTGTTGGACCAGTCGATTACCCCGACGATATCGGTACACACGTGCGCGACCCCAAGATCCTTGAGCACGATGGTATCTACTACATGGTTCTGGGCGCTCGTACGAAAGACGACCGTGGCTGCGTGCTTGTCTATACTTCGCGTGATTTAGGGGTCTGGAGCTATGCGACGCGCATTGAGCTGGGCGAGAAGTTTGGCTTTATGTGGGAGTGCCCTGATCTGTTTGAGCTTGATGGCGAGCTTATTCTCGTTTGCTGCCCGCAGGGTGTGCCTGCCGATGGTTGGCGTTACCGCAATCCGCATCAGTGCGTGTGGTTCCCCATCGAGGCCGATTGGGAGGCGCCGAGCTTTAAAATCGTCGGGCAGGGCATGCCCCCGATGGTCGATGCCGGTTTTGATTTCTATGCTCCGCAGTCCTTTGAGGATGCTGCAGGCCGGCGTTTGATGATCGGATGGTCGGGTTGCCCCGATGCGACGGCAGAAAACCCGACGGTGGTGCGCGGGTGGCAGTGCGCGTTGACGGTGCCGCGAGAGCTGAGCATGCGCGATGGTAAGCTCTGCCAGCAGCCGGCGCACGAGATTGAGAGGATGCGCGGCGACTGCGTTCGCGCGACAGGCGGTGAAACCGTTGAGGAGCCGGGCCGCCTGTTTGATCTTGTGGTTTCCTGTGAGGGCGCCCAGGTGATCGAGCTCGAAATCCGCAAGGGTGTCTTTGTGCGTTATACGGACGGGATGCTTACCCTCGATATGGGTGACGAAGGCTATGGGCGCGACCAGAGGTCGATTGAGCTCGGCGAGCTTCGCGACCTACGCGCGCTTTCGGACACTACGATGGTCGAGATTTTTGCAAATGGCGGCGAGGCGGCACTTACGAGCCGTACCTATTCGCCGGCGGTTCCGGCGAT
>CAJLAN010000152.1 GCA_905204635.1 uncultured Collinsella sp.
CAGCCCCACCAGCACACAGCACAGCGCAACCGTTTTCCAGTAGGGCTTGATGTAGCCCATCAGGCGCAGGAAGGCGTTGCCGTGATACGAAACGTCCTGCGGCTCATTATCCCCGAACTTACTCCGCATGTGCAGCGCCTCCTTCCTCGTGAAGTTCCTTTTCCAGCTGCTGCTTGCGGTACAGGCTTGCGTACAGCTTGCCGTTGTTCAGCAGCTCCTCGTGCGTGCCGGTGCCCACCACGTGGCCGTCGTCGAGCACGATGATCTGGTCGGCGTGCATGATGGTCGCGATGCGCTGGGCCACGACCACGAGTGCGGCGTCGGTAACGTTTTTGGCCAGCTCCTCGCGCAGGCGCGCGTCGGTCTTGTAGTCGAGGGCGCTAAATGAGTCATCGAACACCACGACCTCGGGCTTTTTGGCCAACGCGCGGGCGATGGCCAGACGCTGGCGCTGACCACCCGAAACATTGGAGCCGCCCTGGCTGATGGGGGAGTCGTAGCCGCCCTCGCGCTCGGCGATAAAGTCTTCCGCCTGGGCGACGCGTGCTGCCTGGCGCATATCCTCGTCACTCACCATGTCGCCGGCAAACTTAAGGTTGCTCTCGACGGTGCCCGAGAACAGACGCCCCTGCTGCGGGATGTAACCAATGCGACGGCGCAGCTCGGAAAGGGTCATGTCGCGCACGTCAATGCCGTCGAGCGAAATGCTGCCGCCCGTGACGTCGTACAGGCGCGGAATCAACTGCACGAGCGTGGACTTGCCCGAGCCCGTGGAGCCAATGATGCCGAGCATCTGACCGGCATGCGTGGTGAAGTTCACGCCGCTGATGACATCGGCGCGGGCATCGGGATACTGGAAGCTCACGTCGCGGAAGGTGAGCTCACCGCGCGGCGCGCTGGCCACGGGCAGTTTGGGCGAGACAGGGTCGTTGATGCTCGTGGGGCAAGTGATGACCTCTTCCACACGCTCGGCTGCGACCTCGGCGCGGGGCAGGATAACCGAAACCATGGTGAGGATCATAAACGCCATGACAATCTGCATGGTGTAGGAGATAAACGCCATCATGTTGCCGACCTGCATCACGCCGTCGGACACGCCCTGCGCGCCAAACCAGACGATAAGCACGGTGATGCAGTTCATGACCAGCATCATGAGCGGCATCATAAAGCTCATGGCGCGGTTGGTGTAGAGCTGCGTGGTCATCAGGTCGAGCGATGCCTTGTCGAAACGCTCGAGCTCATGCTCCTCGCGGTTGAACGAGCGGATGGGCATAAGGCCGTCGAGCAGCTCGCGGGCGGTAAGGTTCACGCGGTCAACAAAGCTTTGCATCTTTTTGAACTTGGGCATGGTGAGGCCCATGAGCACGCCGACGACGGCCGAGACCGCGATGATGGCAACGGCGATGGTCCACTCCAGGCCGGTATGGTTAGCCAGGACGCGCATGACGGCGACGATGCCCATGACGGGGGCCATCAGACACATGCGGATAAACAGGGTTGCAGCCATCTGGATCTGCTGAATGTCGTTGGTGCAGCGGGTAATGAGCGAGGCCTGGCTAAACTTGCCCACCTCGGCCGGCGAGAAGTGCATAACCTTGTTGAAGGTCTCGCGGCGCAGGTCGCGGGCGATGGAGCAGGCGGTGCGCGAAGCCACGGCACCGGTCAGGATGGTGGCGACGAGCGACACGAGGCACAGTCCAAACATCGTGGTCGCCATGCGGCTCAGGTAGGCGTTCTGCACGTCGGCGGGGTCGATGCCCTGCGCCTTGTACTCGTCCTGTACATAGCTCACGGCGCGCTGGGTGACGATGGAGCCCGACATGGAGCCCATTTTGTCCGCCATTTGGTTGGCGCCCTCGACGAGCTTGCTTTGGTCTACCAGACCGCCCTCGACACCCAGGCGCAGGCTCTTCATAGTGATCTTACCGCCGTCGGCATCAATCTGCTTTTGCATGTTCTGCGCCGCCGCGGCCTTCTGCTGCATCTCGGCGAGCTGCTCGGGCGTCATCGCTGCCATTTGCTCGGGGGTGGGCATGGCCTGGGCAGCGTTGTCGTCTTTCTCGCTGGACGAGCCCATCATGTCGCCCATGGAGTTGGCGTCGATGCCCTGGTTGAGCGAAAGGACAACAGTCTCGGGCAGGCTCATAATGTCGGCAATCTTGCCTCCATCGGCACGCTCTTCCTCGGTGCCCTCGTACGTTCGAATGTCGTTTTTGTCAGCCTTGCTAAACACGGCCTCCACAGCCTTGGCGTCCTTGGCGCTCATAAAGAGTTCGAGGTCGTCGAGCGATTCGGCGCGGATGGTGTCGGGTACGGGCGACGCGATGCCGCCTTGCTGCACACCCACGTCGACGATGTCGCTCATATAGGTAGGCAGCGCCAGATCGGCGTTGCAGCTGATTACGATAAGTACGATAGCTGCGAACAGTGCCAGGATATGTTTTTTAAAGAGCTTGAGAATCCTCACTCGGCATCTCTCCTTTCTTGATTGCGGTCGATAATTTCGTTGGCACGTCTAAGAAGGCGCACCATCTCTTGGGTATCTGTTTCGCCAAGCTGCTCGAGGAAGGCCGCGGTGCGGTCCTCGAATTCCCGACGTTTGATTTCGATAACCTGGAATCCTTTGTCGGTCACCGTGACGTGTACGCGACGACGGTCGGTCTTTGAGTGCTCGCGCTCGACCCAGCCCTTGGCCTCGAGGGCGCGCAGGATATTGGCGATGCGGGCGCTCGAGACCCAGGCGCGATCAGCGAGTTCGCTCGGCGTGAGCGAGCCGCCGGCGCGCATGAGGGCGCGCATGACGGCCATCTCGCCACCCAGAGCCTGGTCGGCAAAGCGCGAAACGCGCTGGTGCATGCTGCCAAACTCGGTAAAGAGCTGACGCCCAAGCT
Organism: uncultured Collinsella sp.; assembly: GCA_905204635.1. Taxonomy (GTDB): domain Bacteria; phylum Actinomycetota; class Coriobacteriia; order Coriobacteriales; family Coriobacteriaceae; genus Collinsella. The sequence goes on from CAJLAN010000152.1 coordinate 2,892, forward strand.
CATGGAAATCGGTATCTTCCACCGAAAACCCCTAACACTAGAAACTATTTTCGGTGGAAGATGATACCCCCATACGCGGGCCTCATACAGTAGGCAATATTAAGAGCTCATTAAGACTTAAAATCATTCAATTGCTAAAGCGTTTCAAAGAACTATCATGCCCGCGGTTAGGCGAGGGGTTGTCACCACCATGACGACTGGGACTCATATAATCGCCACGTGCGATGCTCCAACTTCCCGCAAGGAGACACCTTACATAAAGGGGGATGGAGTCATGGCATTTGACTTCACGGGCAAGACCGCGATTGTCACGGGCGGCACTCAGGGCATTGGCCTCGAGATCGCCAAGGGCATCGTCGCGGGCGGCGGACATGTCGCGCTCATCGCAAGGAACGCTGCTAAGGGCGAGGCCGCTGTGGCCGAGCTTGGCGAGGGCAACAAGTTCTATCAGCTCGATGTCGCCGATGCGCCCAAGGCGCGCGAGACCGTCGAGCAGATTTTTACGGACCTGCCGCAAACCAACATCCTGATCAACTGCGCTGGCGTCATCAGCACCAAGAAGTTCGACGAGATCGATGACACCGAGTGGCGCCGCACCATCGACATCAACCTCAACGGTACCTTTACCATGATGAACGCCGTCTACCCGCACTTTAAGGCGGCCCATGCCGGCACTATCGTCAACGTGAGTTCCGTTGCGGGCAAGATCGGTGGCGGCCTGCTCGGCACCGCGGCTTACGCGAGCTCCAAAGCAGGCGTTAACGGTCTGACCAAGGCAGTCGCCAAGGAAGGCGGCAAGTTTGGCGTTCGCTGCAACGCCGTGTGCCCGTCGCTCACGTTGACCGATATGACCTCGATTCTCTCTGACGAGAACTCTCAGCGCATCATCAACGGTATTCCTCTGGGCCGCGCCGCCCAGGCCAGCGAGCCTGCGCAGATGGTGCTGTTCTTCGCTTCCGACCTCGCCAGCTTCGTGAACGGCGAGATTGGTGACTGCGACGGCGGCATCGTCCTGGACGGGTAATACCCCGCGGTGATCGTTTGGCGGCGACCCTGGCGACTCGGGGTTGTCGCCTTCTTTCTGACATAGGCGCGTGCGGCTACGATTCGCATGCATCCAAAGGAGATATATATGAGTGAATCGACTGCGGTGGAGGCGCCGGCGGCAAAGGAGCCGTTCTTTAAGATGTCCTCCATCCCGGGCGCCAATATCTTGGTGCCGCTTCTGTTAGGCTGCCTGCTCAACACGCTATTCCCCGACCTGTTTAAAACGCTCGGTAGCTTTACGCTTGGCATGACCCAGCAGGGTGCAGGCCCGCTCGTTGGCGCCTTTTTGCTCATCGTCGGTACGACGATTTCGTTTAAGAGTGCTCCCGCCGCCGCTGCACGCGGCGCCATCATCATCGCTGTCAAGCAGATCGTGGTCGTTGCCGTGTCGCTGCTCATCCTTTATGTGTTCAACGACAACCTGTTTGGCATCTCTGCCATGGTGATGCTGGCGGCTTGCACCGGCGCCAACAACGCTATGTACGCTGGTCTGATGGGCACCATGGGCAACGAGGCCGAGCGTGGCGCCGTCGCCATCACCACGCTCGTTGTCGGCCCTCCGGTCACGATGATCGTGCTCGGCGCTGCCGGTCAGGCTCCGATCGGCTGGTCGCTCGTGGGTGCCATTCTGCCGATCGTCATCGGCATTATTCTGGGTAACCTGTTCCCCAGCTTTAAGAAGATGATGGCACCGGCACTTTCCGCCATCATCGTGCTCGTCTTCTTTGCCATGGGCTCGACCATGACCTTTGGCCAGCTCATTAATGGCGGTCTCCCCGGTATTCTGCTCGGCGTGATCTGCTCGGTGGTCTTTGCAATTCCCGTCATCGCGGTCGATAAGCTCACGGGTGGTACG
>CAJLAN010000153.1 GCA_905204635.1 uncultured Collinsella sp.
GGTGGTAACAGAGCGCCGCGAGCGCTATCGGGCTGCCGGCATTGCGACCGACGAGGCCGAGCTTGCGAGCGGCGTTGCCGACGAGCAGGGGCGTGTGGATGCTGTCGTTGGTGGCTATAACCGCGCAGTGCGTCGTCTGTACGGCCCCGGTACGCCATGGGGCGAGGTCGCCGAGTGGCAGACGGCAACGATGGAGGAGCTCGAGCGTCAGCAGCGCATCAACGAGACGGCGAAGCATCGCGTGGTGGGACTCGTTATCGAGACGCGCCCCGATGCCGTAACGCCGCAGGCGCTTACGCTCATCCGCCGCCTGGGCTGCACCAAGATCCAGATGGGCATCCAGAGCCTCGACCAGTACCTGCTCGATATCAACGAGCGTCGCATTTCGGTGGGGCAAATCGAGCGGGCGTTTTCGCTTGCGCGCCTGTTTGGCTTTAAGATCCACGCGCATTTTATGCTCAACTTGCTGGGTGCCACACCCGAGGGGGACAAGCGCGACTACGAGCGCTTTATGACCGAGGGGGCCTTTATGCCCGACGAGGTCAAGGTCTACCCGTGCGCGCTCATCGAGGGTTCGCGTCTGGTGGGCTGCTACGAGCGCGGCGAATGGCGCCCCTATACCGAGGAGGAGCTGCTCGACGTGCTGGCCGATGACATCGTGGTGACGCCGCCGTTCTGCCGTATCAGCCGCATGATCCGCGATTTTAGCTCCGACGACATTATGGTGGGCAACAAGAAGCCCAACCTGCGTCAGCTCGTCGAGAACCGCCTGGCTGCTCGGGGTGACGGTGCGACGGTGCGTGAGATTCGCTATCGCGAGATCAGCACGGCGGGTGCCGACTTGGATGAGCTGACCCTTGACGAGGATGTGGCGTACGAGACGCCGGTGACGCACGAGCGCTTTTTGCAGTGGGTGACGCCGCAGGGCAAGATTGCGGGCTTTTTGCGCCTGTCGCTGCCCGACCATTCGTTTGTTGCCGCGCATGCGGACGAGTTGCCGACGACGCCGGACGAGGCGATGATTCGCGAGGTGCACGTGTACGGCATGGCGGCACGCGTGGGCGACCAGGGTCAGGCGGCGCAGCATCATGGACTGGGGCGGTCGCTGGTGGAGCGTGCGTGCCATATTGCTCGGGACGCGGGCTATACGCACATCAACGTGATCAGCGCGATCGGTACGCGCGAGTACTATCGCCATTTGGGTTTTTACGATCATGGACTCTATCTGCAAAAGGAGCTCTAGATGAACAAGCCAAGTGTTTCTGCCGGCGTCGTTGCCAGCGTTGCTCTGGGGGCCGCGGCGCTTGGTGCGGCCGCTGCCGCTGTTCGTGCTGCCTGTCTGCAAGTTGCGCGAACCCGCAATGGGTTGGCGCGTGTGAAGCGCGTGCACGATGAGTGCGGCGATGAGATTCGCGTGTTGGTGCAAGGCGGCGTCTACCAAAGCGCAAGCTACATTGGCGATCGTTGGGCGGAGCCCGTCTTTGCGTACTATCGTGCGTTTGACGACGTGTTTGAGTCCGAGGATGTGATGCGCGACGCTTATGGTCACGGCATCGACCGTATGCTTATGCTGGGCGGCGGTGGGTTTGCCTATCCGAAGTCTGCGCTGATGTCGCACGAGAGCTTGCGCATGGACGTCATTGAGTACGATGCCGAGATTACGCGCCTGGCGCGCCGCTGGTTCTACCTAGACGAGCTGGAGCGCGCGGCGGGCGATCGCCTGCGGGTGATAACCGCTGAGGCTCGCTCGTATTTGGGTGTGACGAGCGTGGGCCATCGTCGCTACGACGTGGTCGTGAGCGATTGCTTTGGCGGCGCCGAGCCCGTGCGCGGGCTGGCGACGGTTGAGGCGTTGCGTTTGGTGCGGGGCAGCCTAAATGTCGGTGGCGTCTACGTTGCCAATATCGTGAGCGCAAGCGAGGGGGGCGATGTGACGTTCCTGCGCGATTGCGCTGCCACGGCACTCGAGGTATTCGCCCACGCCTGGGTGGTCCCATGTGGCGATGCGAAGTTCGGCGGCGAGGAAAACTATCTGCTCATCGCCAGCGACGGCGACTATGTCTTTGCCGAAGCCGTGCCCTTCGACACCGACTTCCTCGGCACCGTTCTTCACGACAAATAGGTCTCCCCGTCCCAAAAAGACTGGTCTTAGGCGTGGTCGCGCCAGCCGAGAACGCGCTGCTTCATGCCTTCGATGTCGAGCACGCCTTCGGCAAAGCCTTTGCGCACGAGCTTCTCGGGAACGTACTCGTCGTAGCGATCAAAATAAGGCACCTCGCCGGGATAGACGAGCTCGATGGGATTGAAGTCCTTCTCGGCCTCGGCGGCGAGCACCTCAAAGAACGTCTCCTCGTCGGCCTTCATCTTAAACTGCATAAAGTACGGGCGCGATGGGTCGAGTCCGCGAAGGCCCAGCTCCGCGGCACACTTAATCTTGAGCATGCGCTCGAGTGCCAAAAAGGCGTAACTGCCCAGCCAGGGGAAGAGTACCCAGGTGTCGCCACCCAGGTTGATGAGTGGCTTGGTTCCCGCACCCGAAATCTCGGCCGTATGGCGAGCCTGCGCCAAGCGGGCCCGTGCGTTACCCATGAGGTACGGATATGTCGCGTGCTCGTTGAGCGCCTTGCGCATGCGCTCGAGTACGTGTGTATTGATGTCGCCGGGGCAGTCGCCAAAGTAGGCCGGCACCCGGCCCTTGACCTGCGTGGCAAAGACAGTGTGGCGCTTCCAGTCCACTTCCTCGACAATCCAGCAGTGTCCGGCGATGGCGATGCGCTCACCGGGCGGGGGCGGATTAACAATCGTGCCCAGCTCGGCCGATTCGCTCCGGACGGTAAACTCCTCGTTTTCCTGGAACACGGCGTAGAACTTAAAGTTGTTGATGACGCGCTCGCCCGCGAGACCCACGATGAGCCCGCCACCTTCGGTGACCTGGATATGGTCGATCTTAATGAGGTGACGTAGCAGCACACGGTAATCGTCTGCCGAGATACGGTGGAAATAGCTGAGCGTGAGCACACGCTGGGCAAGTTCGGCCGGCGTGAGCTCGCCGGTGCTGGCGAGGGTCGACATAGTCTGGTGATAGAGCAGGCTGTAGGGGAGTCGATCGAGCTCGGGCGGCTCGACCCACTTTTCCTCGCGATAGAGTTGTACGAGCGCGATACCCTGCAGGAGCTTCCAGGGAATGGTTTCGGGCATCATCGTGCGCGGCTCGGGTTCTTCCTCGCGCATGACAAACCACATCTCGGGCGGAAGGTCGCGGCGTCCCGTGCGCCCCATGCGCTGCAAAAAGGAGCTGACGGTAAACGGCGCGTCAATCTGGAAGGCGCGCTCCAGGCGGCCGATATCGATACCGAGCTCCAGCGTAGAGGTGGTGACGGTTGTCTGCGCCTGCTCCTCGTCGCGCATGAGCTCCTCGGCCGTCTCGCGCAGCGATGCCGAAAGGTTGCCGTGATGGATTAGAAAGCGGTCGGGCTCGTGTCGACTTTCGCAGTAGCTGCGCAGCATGGAGCACACGGCCTCTGCCTCCTCGCGCGAGTTGGCAAAGACCAAGCACTTGCGGCCGCGGGTGTGTTCGAAGATATAGCCCATGCCGGGGTCGGCGTTGTCTGGCGCTGTGTCGGTGGGGCTGAGAAGCGCCTGCTCGGTCGCTCGTGGGATGTCGACTTCGCCCTCGGGGGCCGAGGAAGTGCGACGGTCTTTGGGAGCGTCCTTGCCCCGCGCCTGCTCGCGACGTTGACGACGTTCCGCCTGTGTGAGCTGTCCGCTGTGGCGCATGTCTTGTCCGGATGCGGGCAGCGCCGCGGGTGTCACTGCCTCAATGCGCTCGCACGCAAGCACTTCGGCCTCTTGAGGACCCATGCTCTCGAATCTTCGCTGCTGCGCCTGGGGACCCGAGTTGTAGAAGTGCTCCATGGAGATGCGCCACACGCGGCGCGGCTCCTCAAAACGGGGGATGACGCAGTTGCGTCCCGTCCCCTGCGACAGGAAGGCGCCCGTGCGCTCGGGGTCCCCGATGGTGGCCGAAAGGCCGATGCGCCGGGGCCGCACGCCCGCCATGCGCGAGAGTCGCTCGATAAGGCAGAGCGTCTGCCCGCCGCGGTCACCGCGCATGAGCGAGTGGACTTCGTCGATGACCACATAGCGCAGGTCGCAGAACATACGCGGGATCGCCATGTGCTTGTGGATCAGGAGTGCCTCGAGTGATTCGGGCGTAATCTGTAGGATACCGCTCGGCTTTTTGATGAGCTTTGCCTTGTGCGACTGCGAGACATCGCCGTGCCAGTGCCAGACGGGGATGTCGGCCTCTTCGCACAGATCGTTGAGGCGAACGAACTGGTCATTGATGAGTGCTTTGAGGGGGCCAATGTAGAGGGCGCCCACGCTCGTGGGCGGGTTCTCCCAAAACTCGGTCAGGATGGGAAAGAAGGCCGCCTCAGTTTTGCCAGATGCCGTGGATGCCGTCAGGAGCACATTGTCTTGCGTGTTGAAGATGGCATCTGCCGCCGCAACCTGGATGGAGCGCAGACTCTCCCAATCGTGGGAGTAAATGAAATCCTGGATAAACGGGGCATATCGGTCAAAAGCGTTCATGGGACCTCCTCTCATCAACGGGCTGATCAACGCAACGGGCAACGGCTCGATATTTTGCAACATCGGCGTTTGCCAAGATAAAACCTGCCAAAATAAACCTGACCTTTTTGGCAGGTTAGATGGTGAATTCGGCGAAGTTACGGTCGCCGCCTGCGGTGCCGG
>CAJLAN010000154.1 GCA_905204635.1 uncultured Collinsella sp.
CGGCCATGGGCTCCTCGATCAGGTAGGCCTGGCGAGCGCCAGCCTGGATCGTGGCCTCAAATACGGCACGCTTCTCGACCGACGTGACGCCAGAGGGAACGCAGACGACAACGCGCGGACGCGGGGTCCACGGATAGCGCTTCTCGGAAGCCTTGTCGATAAAGTAGCGAAGCATGGCCTCGGTAACATCGAAGTCGGCGATGACGCCGTCCTTCAGGGGACGAACGGCCACGATGTTGCCGGGCGTACGGCCGAGCATGCGCTTTGCCTCGATACCGACCGCCAGGATGCGCTCGTCGTTCTTGTCGATGGCGACGACAGAGGGCTCGCGAATGACGATGCCCTTGCCGCGCACGGAGACAAGCGTATTTGCGGTGCCGAGGTCGATGGCAAGATCGCCCGCATAGCTACCGAAGAACATATCCATCAAAGAAAACAACGCAACTCCTGATGTGTTGGATGATTGCTGGAAAACTACTAGCTCATGATACTAGCGCAAGCCCGGCACCTCACTTGCGGTGAAGCGCCGGGCAAAGCTAAATCCCATAAGGTCACTACTGGTTGTCAGCAGCCGAGAAATCCATATCGAGCGAGGAAACGGCCCAGCCGATATGGTTGTCGGAGCGCACGAATTTGACGGTGTACTCCTGCTCGCCGCCCTTGGACAGCGATGCCTTCACCTTAGCGGTCGTCTCGGTCATGGACTGATCCATGCCCTCGACGGACACGGTGGCGCCCTGCGGAATCGAGGAGATGATCATCGACTTGGCGTCCTCGGACAGGCTCGAGGCCAGGCAAGACTCGGCCTTTGCGGTGTCACCGTCGCCGGCAGCCTGGAACAGATCGGTGATAACCGACTCCTGCGAGGGGAAGCCAAAGCCGCGCGTGTAGGCAAAGCCCAGACCGCCCGCAGCAATCAAAATGAGCAGAAGCAGCACGATGAAGACTTTGAGACCCGTGTGGCGATGGCGACGACGGACCTTGGCCTGCTTACGATCCTGACGGTCCTGCTGGACCATCTCGGACTCGGACAGCGTAAAGAAGCCGGTGTCCGAGGGATCGGGCATAAACTGACCGGTCGCGCCCGTAGGATCGAGCGGATCGACGGCAGGAGCGTCCATCGCGGGCGCCGGAGCCGTGGCCATAGCCGTCTGGGCAGACAGTGCGGCCAGCGAATCATGCACGCGGGCAAGCTCATCGGCCTGCTCAGAAGTGAGCTGGTAGATGCCATCGGCAGTAGCGGCGTTAAAGGCGTCGAGTGCGTCGGAGGGGCGGCCGGCGGCAGAAAGTGCCTGACCCATGCCGGCGTTGAGCGCACGCGTGTCGTCGCGGGGGCCGGCAAAGTCGATAGCCGTGCGGTAGGTCTCCACGGCATCCGCCGGACGGCCGAGCTTAATGAAGCAACGACCAAGCTCGCCGAGTGCGGCGGCAGGAGCCGGATTGGCGCCGTCGATGGCAGCCTGACGGAAGGCAGTACCCGCGTTGGCATAGTCGCCCGACTGGAACAGCGCGTTACCCAGGCCCAGATAAGCCTTGAACGGCGTGGCATAGGAAGCATCCTGCGTAGCAGCAGAGAACGCCTGGGCGGCCGTCGTGTAGTCGCCCACGGCGGCGAACGCCTTGCCGCGGTTGGTGAGCAGCGCGCCGCGCTTGCCATAAGTGCCGTCGTTGAGGGCGGCGGCATAGGCCCCGGCGGCCTCGGCATACATGCCCAGGTGCATCAAGGCGTTGCCACGAAGGTGATCGGCCTCGCCCATAATCTCATCGGGAGTCTTTGCCGCCCCAAGCATCTGGGCTGCAGCGGAAAAATCACCCGCGCGGTAAGCGGCGCGGCCCTGTTGGATCAGCTGGCTATTCAAGGAAGTCCCCTTTACTCGTGAACGATCTCGACATGGACGATCTCGTCGCCGGCACGCAGCTGCGAAATCACATCGAGACCCTCGACCGTGGTACCAAAGACGGTGTAACCGGAATCGAGGTTATGCTGGGCGCCCAGGCAGAAGTAGAACTGCGAACCCGCGGAATCGGGGTCCATGGAGCGTGCCATGGCAAGGGCACCATCGACATGGCTGTTGCGCGGATTGGTGGCAAACTCACCCTTGATGCAGTAGCCGGGACCACCGGTACCGGGCATGCCGTCGGGGCCCTCAAGACCGGCAGCGACGTCGGCGCCGGACATATCGCGGGTATTGGGGTCGCCGCCCTGAATGACAAAGCCGGGCACATAGCGATGGAACTTAAGGCCATCATAGAAGCCCATCGTAGAAAGCTCGCAGAAGTTCGCGACATGAATGGGAGCGCCCTCGCCGTCAAACTTGACCTTGATGGTACCCTTCGACGTCTCGATAACGGCGCACTCGTCGCCGGCAAGCTGATACTCGGGCGTGTAGAGCTCTTTCTTAAAACCAAACATGTGGTTCCTTCCTCGTGCGTTTAAAGCATATTTGTACGAATTGTAGCAATAAGCATGCGCTTACATCAATTGCGCACGTAGGTTATGCCGACTATGGCGAACTAATTTTAGGAACGCTGCTGCGGCTTCCAGGAGCCCACGTTGGCGTCGTACTGATTAAGCGCGCTGTTGCCACCCTGAGCGATGGGCGCCAGGATCTCGCTTTGGTGAGAACTCATCGACTCGCCATCGGGAATGGCCAGCGAGATGTCCCAACTCTGGCAGATCACGTCGACGCGCTCATACATCCACTCGGCAAGCTGCTTTAAGTGGGCAATGTCGTCCGCATAGACCGTATCGTCCTGGTACTTAAGGTTGCTGAGCTCATCTTGCGTCTTTTTAATCTGGTCGCGCAGGGCGTAAGCACTCTGCGACAGCTCCTGACGGGTGGACAGCGGCGTTCGGAGATAGCCGTTGTTAAAGGAATCGATGACCTCGCCGATCTGGTCCTCGTCACCGTAGGACACGATGGTCTGATACAGACCGTCGAGCCTGGTATAGAGCTGATCATCGGTCAGCACGGTTTCTTCCTGGACCACCTCGGCAGAATCGTCTTGCTTGGTATCGTCCTCAGTCGCCTCGCCCTTTTGGCGCGTGGGGAAGGTGGTTTGTGCAGCTTGGCCAAACTGGTCGTAGAAGCCAGGCATGACACCCATGGGATCGGCCGTCACGAACCAATAGGCACCGCCGCAAACGACGGCAAGTACCGCGATGACGATGAGCGGCTTGGGGATATGACGCTTGTGCTTGTGATAGGCGTCCTCGTCGGGATGCACTTTGCGCTTGGGTTTTTGAGCATCGTCGTGCAGGGAAACGGGCGTGGGAATATCGACCTTGGGGATACCGAAATCCTTATCGAAAGCCGGCAGCACGCAGGTCTCGTTAGGATCGGCGGCGTCCGAAAGAACCGCGGCAGCCGAGGCGGGCGCATGAGGCACCTCGGTATCGATCTGCTCTTGCGTTAGGCGCGGAAAGCCCGCCGTGCGGCCCGCTGCCAGGTCGGATGCGGCCGCGTCCTCGGAGAGGATACCCGGAGCGGGGCGTCCGCATTTGGGACACGTACGATCGTGCGGAGAAAGACGGGCACCGCAGCCCTCGCAGAACACGAACTCGGTGTGCTCGGGGCCATCGCCCGGACCCACATAGGCGTTGCAGTAGGGGCAGAACGAGGCGCCGTCCTCGATAGTCTTAAGGCAATGCGGGCAGATCACGGCATCCTCTTTTCGAAGCAATTCAAACAATCGAGGTTAGAGCATAACATCGCCACGGCCCCACAGGAGCAAGGCACCAATTCAACATCGCCAGGGCGCGTGGTTACTTCTTCTTTTTGCTTGGCATCGAGACTTTGATGCCTTGGGCGGACTTGGTCACGCGAGAGCGCTTGGCTCCGGTACTCCTCTTTTTCTTGGGCTGGGCCTGGGCCACGCCCTCGAGTGCACGGGCCTCGGCCTCGCGAGCGGTGCGATCTTCGCGGCGCTGCGCCATGTCGGCGGCGACGCGCTTGGCAAAACGCTCGGCCGTCGAACCCGTCGAGCTCACCTTGCCGCCACCGCGACCCAGGTGGACGCGCACACCACGGCCAAAACCAGTTGCGGCATGACGACGACGCGGCTTGAGCGAATCCATCATCGTGGCGAGCTTAAAGAACACCGAGCAGGTAAAGACCACGATAACAGCCAAGATAACCATCTGGCCCATCGACAGGTTGGCAATAGACAGCAGCTCCGGGAATCCGATAACGCCCACCAGGATGCCGGCGACTACAAACACAAAGAGCACCACACGTAAGGGCGTGAGAGGCTGCGAGATGCGCCAGATTAGGCTGACGCTCGCCGCGCACGACGTAAGCAGGCACATCGTAGACAGCGTGAGCTGGCTAAAGCCAAACACGCGCGCCACAAAGATATCGAGCGCCGCAGCCAAAATGACCGCAATCGACGCCGGCAGTGCACGCTTGAGTACGTTGCTCAAAAACGCACCCTTCACACGAGCATTGTTGGGCTCCAGGCCCAACACAAAGCCCGGCGCGCCGATGCAGAAGAAGTTGATGAGTGTCATTTGAATCGGCTCGAAGGGATACGGCGGAAACGCGATGCACAGCGCCGCCAAGCCCATCGAAAACAGCGTCTTGGTCAGGAACAGCGCCGCGGAGCGCTGCAGGTTGTTGATGGAGCGACGGCCCTCAGCCACCACGGCGGGCATCGAGGCAAAATCGTTGTCGACCAGCACGATTTCGGCCACGTTGCGCGCGGCATCGGAACCGGCGGCCCTGGCCAC
>CAJLAN010000155.1 GCA_905204635.1 uncultured Collinsella sp.
GTCAATGCCTTGCCTTTTTCATGCCAACTTGTTCGCTCTGGACGTCGCTCGCTGACGTTGATTCAACCAGCGATGCCGACTACACTCCTTGCACCAAAAATCGCCCCGTTCTCGGTTGAGGACGGGGCGATTCGTCTTTTGGGCTTATGCGGCCAGTCTTATGCGAAACGGGCGACAAGCTCCTGCAGGACGTCGGTCATCTTGACGAGTGAGCTGACCGGGACAAACTCGTTGACGCCGTGGTAGCAGTAACCGCCTGTCGAGAGGTTGGGGCAGGGCAGGCCACGGAACGACAGCTGGGCGCCGTCGGTGCCGCCGCGAATCGGCAGCACCTGGGGCTCGACGTCGCAGGCAAGGAAGGCATCCTTGGCGACATCGATCAGCTCCGGGTAGTCGCGGACGATCTCGGCCATGTTGCGGTACTGGTGCTTAATCTCGACCGTTACGCGCTCCTCGCCCAGTCGCTGGTTGAGCAGTGCGGCGGCGGCATCCATCAGCTCGAGCTTCTGCTGGAACTTAGCGGCATCGTGATCACGGACGATATAGCGCGCCGTGGCATGGTCGACCGTTGCCGAGACGCCCTCAAGGTGATAGAAGCCCTCGTAGCCCTCGGTGTATTCCGGACGCTGCTCGTAGGGGAGCAGGGCATTGAAGTCGCAGAACAGGTTGCTCGCGTTGACCATGCGGCCCTTGGCGTCGCCGGGGTGAATGGACTGGCCCTCAAAGCGAACGGTTGCCTCGGCGGCATTGAAGCACTCCCACTCAAGCTCGCCAACCGGACCGCCGTCTACCGTGTAGGCGTACTTGCAGCCGAAGGCCTCGATATCCAACAGCTCAGCACCGTGACCGATTTCCTCGTCCGGGCAGAAGCAAATGCCGAGCGCGGGGTGGGGCAGGGAGGGATCCTGCGCGATGCGAGCGACGAGTGCCATGATTTCGGCGACACCCGCCTTGTCGTCGGCTCCCAGCAGCGTAGTTCCGTCGGAGCAGACAAGGTCCTCACCCACCAGATCGTTGAGGGCGGGAAGCTTGGCGGTGCTCATGGACACGGGCTTGCCGTCAACGATGCCACAAACCAGGTCGCCGCCCTCGTAGTGCACGATGTGCGGCGCTACGCCGGCGCCCGGCGCGACCTCGGTGGTATCGAGGTGCGCGATCAGGCCCAGGGCGGGCTTATTCTCGGAACCGGCGCTAGCGGGAATGTGCGCGCAGACATAGGCGTTTTCGGTTACATGGGCATCGGTCGCACCCAGCTCGCGCAGCTCCTCGGCAAGCACGTTGGCAAGGTCAAACTGGACGGTGCTCGACGGCACCTGGTCGCAGTTGGCATCCTCGGACTGCGTGTTGATCTGGACATAGCGCAAAAAACGCTCGAGGACGTCGGGGTTCGTGGTGGTGTTTTCCATAAAGACCGCTCCAATCTTGGTCGTCGTGTGCAACAAGAACTCTAGCACGGTATGCCGCGGCATACCGCGACGCTTGGATGGGGTAGAATCAGCCATTGAATGCAGAAGGGACGGATGTTCATGGATACGACAAATAGCTCGCGCGAGCTACGCCTAACGGTGGCGAACGAAGACTACTTGGAGTGCATGGTTCGCATCGAAAGCGAAGATGGGGAGACCAATGGCGTGCGATCGGTCGATATCGCACAGCGCCTTGGCGTCTCGAAGGCATCGGTCAACAAGGCGGTTTCGGCTCTCAAGGCATCCGAGCTTGTCGAGCAGTCTCACTACGGCAAAGTTATCCTGACTGACCGTGGACGCGAGGTCGGCTCGGCTATCTGGTATCGCCATCGCCTGATCCGCACGTTTTTGGTCCAGGAACTCGGCGTCGACTTTGAGTGTGCCGATACCGAGGCCTGCATGATGGAGCACGCGCTTTCCGAGGACACGATGAACCGCTGGCTCGCCTATCTCGAAAAGCAGGGAATCAGCGTCGAGGAATAGCGGGATATATGGATACGAGTTATTACAACCGCTTTGGCGGCGAGGAACTTATGCGCCGACTTGCCAGTGAGACATTGCTGGCGCAGGGTCCCATGGGCAGCGTATTGCTGAGCGAGTGCGGTGCCGCCGATATTCCGCCGGCATTTTGGAACCTCGCCGAACCGCAGACGGTTTCCCGTATCCATCGACTGTACGCCGCCGCTGGCGCGCAGGTGCTCATCACAAACACGTTTCAGGCGTCGGGCCACGCGCTCGATCAAGATGAAATCGCCCCATCCATGGCGGAGGTCAATCGCGGGGCGGTCGACGATGCCCGCCAGGCAAATCCTCAGCTCCTGTTGGGGTCTATGGGCCCTATTGCCATTGAGTGGTTCGTCGAGGATTCTCTCGAGTATCGAGAGATCCGCGCAAACGCTCGTGAGCAGGCGTCCGCCTTGCTCAACGCCGGCGTCGACGGTCTCCTGGTCGAGACAGTCACGTCGATCCGCAATCTGCAGCCCGTGCTCGCCGGTGCCCATGATGCCGCTGACGGCATGCCCGTTCTGGTGAGTTTTGCTATTGATGACAAGGGCGACCTGCTGGGCGATGGCCTAAACATCGAAGGTGCCATCTTGTATGCCGAGAAGCACGGTGCGAACTCGGTTGGGGTCAATTGCTGCTCCCTGACAGCGGCTACTGCCGCGGTGCCAAGGATGGTCGCCACGGCCACCACTCCCGTTACGGTTCGGCCCAACGCGGGAAATCCGGTTCAGACACAGGATGGGCTCGTGTGGCGCGAGGACCCCGAAGCCTTCGCTCGCGCATGTGTCGAATGGAAGCGGGCAGGCGCCGCAATGGTAGGCAGCTGCTGCGGAACCACAGCGGTTACGACGGCCGCTCTGGCAGATGCGCTCGATATATAGAGCCCTAAAATAGGAGTTTCGAATCACCGCCCCCCGGCGGTTTTTTTGTTGCCGGTGCGCACCTCGGCGGCTTTTGCCTAAACGGTGAACGAGCGTGTCGGCGGCTTGTCGGATGCCCATTGCGGGTATACCTCATGCGTACCATGATCCAAACACTGCGAGGTGTCTGCGCGTGTGCGCGATAATTCACTTTGGAACTGACGGTTGGCGAGCTCGCGTCGACGGAGACTTTACTATCGACAACGTCGCTCGTGTCACCGATGCTATCGGCGGGCTGTGGCAAAAGACGAATCCCGGTAAAACGGTATATGTAGGATTTGACACGCGACCGCAAGCGCGCGAGTTTGCCGAGCTCGCGGCGGGTGTGATTGCCGCCCACGGGCTCGATGCCGTGCTCGTGTCTCGGCCGGTGCCGACTCCCGCTCTTACGTGGGCGGCCGCGTATGACGGCGAGGCGTGCGGCGCGCTCATGGTGACGGGCTCACATCATCCGCAGGGCTATCTATGTCTCAAGCTGCGGATGGGCGATGGTTCGACGGCCAACCAGGATGTCATCGAAGAGCTCGAGGAGACGATGGCCACCGAGCCGCTGGGGCTCGAGGGGCAATACCGCACGGCAGATATCATTCCCGACTATATGCGAGCGGTGGCATCGTTTGTCGATGCAGATGCCATTCGCGCTGCGCGTTTGCGTGTGGTGGTTGACCCCATGGGCGGAGCGGCTCAGGGATATCTTGCCGACTTGCTTCGAGAGCTTGGCGTCGAAGTCCACGAGATTCATGCCGGCGAGACGACCGATAGGGGAGATATTTGTCCCGACCCGGTTGAGCCGTGGGTGGATGCTTGTGAGCGTGTGGTTGTCGAGGACGGGGCGTGCGCCGGCCTGGTGACTGATGGCGACGCCGATCGCATCGGCGCGGTTGATGAGCGCGGTAGATATATACATCCGCATCAGATCATGGCGCTCGTTTTGGGCGACTTGGTCCAGTATCGCAATCTGGAGGGACGCGTCGTCGTCAACCTTTCTTGCTCCACGCTTGTGCGTCGCGTTGCCGAAGCGCTTGGCTGCCGCGTGGTCATCAAGCCCGTCGGTTTTAAATATATAGCGGCCGAGATGAAGAAGGGCGGTGTCCTCGTGGGTGGCGAAGAGGCCGGCGGCATCGGTATCGCAGCGCACATGCCCGAGCGTGATGGCATTCTTGCCTGTCTGATTTTGTGCGAGCTCATGGCCAAGACCGGTGCGCCCTTGGGCGTGCTCATCGATCAGCTCGAGGCGAGCTTTGGCAAGACGAGCTACGGACGTCGAGATTTGCGGCTTGAGGCCGAGGATGCCGAGACGTTGCGCACGCTGCTTCCCGGCGTGAATCCCAAGTCGATATGCGGCAAGGCGCCGCAGAGCGTAAGTCATATGGATGGTTTGCGCCTGGCATTCGGGGACGATACCTGGCTGCTGGTCCGTCCCAGTGGAACCGAACCGGTGGTGCGCGTGTACGCCGAGGGCTTTTCGGTGGAGGAGCGCGATGAGTTACTGGATGCCGGCTGCGATTTGGCCAGGGGCGCATATCGGCTCTAGCCATGGGGCTGCTTTATATAAAGATGCGCTCGGCGAGCGGTAGCTAACAACTGGCAAACGTCAATTGATGGCACAATTGTGTAGGAAATGTGTACGCCCAGATTCCCGCCCACGGCGCCCCTCCGGTCTGGCAATATATCTCCTTGCCGCGCGGCCCGGTCGGACCGGATCAGCCGCGGGGCGTGCACCTTGAGAACCGGATACTGCGAGGATGGACACTTCCGAGTGTCGCATCCGGGCAGACATCGAACCATTTGAAATGGTCTAACTTGGATTTGTT
>CAJLAN010000156.1 GCA_905204635.1 uncultured Collinsella sp.
AGAATATCCAGCAGGCCCAGGGCCAGGGCGGCTTCCGCCACCGGGAGGGCGCGGGGGACGATGCAGGGATCGTGACGACCGTGGACCGAGAGTTCGACATTTTCCATGGCGTCCATGTCCACGGTCTGCTGCTCACGACCGATGGAGGGCGTCGGCTTCACGGCCATACGCCACATGACGGGTGCACCCGTGGAAATACCGCCCAGGATGCCGCCGGCGTTGTTGGACTCGATCGCAATCTCGCCGGTTTCGGCATCTACGCGGTACGGATCGTTGTTCTCGCTGCCGCGCATGGCGGCCACGGCAAAGCCCATGCCAAACTCCACGCCCTTCACGGCGGGAATGCCAAAGGCGATTTGCGCGATGCGGTTCTCGATACCGTCGAACATGGGGTCTCCGATGCCCGCAGACAGGCCGTAGATACCGCACTCCACGATGCCGCCGATGCTGTCGAGCTCGTCGCGCGCAGCCAGAATCTCCTCGCGCATGCGACTGGCAGCGGCGGCATCGATGCAGGGCAGGTCGTTCGTCAGGATCGCCTTGCGGTCGGCCTCGCGATAGACCATGTCATCCATGGGCAGGTCGGAGATGCCACCGATCTGCGCCACGTGAGCCATTACCCGAATACCGCGGGCCTCGAGTGCCTGCAGCGCGATGCCGCCAGCGATGCACAAGGGGGCCGTCAGGCGGCCGGAGAAATGCCCGCCGCCAGCGACGTCGTGCATGTTGTGGTACTTCACGCGCGCCGGAAAGTCTGCGTGCCCGGGGCGGGGCTTGCGGCGTAGCTCGGAGTAATCCTTGGAGCGCGTGTTGGTGTTCTCGATAATCGCTGCAATGGGCGCTCCGGTGGTATGTCCATCGACAATACCGGCGATGATGTGGGCGGCGTCGGCCTCGCGGCGTTTGGTCGCGGTCTCGTCGCGACCGGGGGCGCGACGGTTGAGGAAGGCCTGCAGCTTCTCCTGGTCCACGGCGATGCCCGCCGGAATGCCATCGAGCGAGCAGCCGATTGCGGGGGAGTGCGACTGGCCGAAGATGCTTAAGTGCAAGACGTTGCCAAAGGTCGAGGACATGCTATTCCTCCTCGAGCGTGACCTTGCCGCCCAACAGGCGGTAGTGGTCGAAGAAATCGGGATAGGACTTGTTGACGGCCTCGGCGCCGTGGATCACGACCTCGCCGGTGGCGCGACTTGCGGCGATGGCTGCCATCATGGCGATGCGATGGTCGTTGTGCGAATCGACCTCGCCGCCGGTAAAGGCATCGACGCCCTTGATGATGAGGTCGTCACCGGCAATGCGCACTTGTGCGCCCAGCGCGGTGAGCTCACGGGTGGTGGTGGCCAGGCGGTCGGATTCCTTGATGCGCAGGCGGGCACAATCGCGGATGAACGTGCGGCCTTGCGCCAGCGATGCCACGGCCGAGATGACGGGCACCAGGTCTGGAATGTCGTGGGCACTCATCTCAAAGCCAGCGAGCTTGTCGGACTTCACGGTGGCGGCGTTGGTGGAGCGCACGATGCGGGCGCCAAAGCGCGAAAGCGCGGCAAGCACGTTGCGGTCGCCCTGTGCGGAGCTCAGGGACACACCCTCCACGGTGATAGGGTCGGTGCCGATGGCGCCGGCGCACAGCCAAAAGGCGGCGTTGGACCAGTCGCCCTCGACGGCCACGCTGCCGGGCGTGCGGTACGAGCCGCTGCTCACGCGGAAGTTCGTGACCTCGGGCTGACCGTCCTTGGCGGGAATACGCTCGACGTTGACCTCGACGCCAAAGGCCTTCATGGCCTGGATCGTCAGGTTGATGTAGGGGCGGCTCTCGATGAGGCCGGTCACCTGCACGCAGGAGGGCTGGGCCAGCAGCGGGGCTGCCAGCAGCAGGCCCGAGATGTACTGCGAGCTCACGTTGCCCGGCAGCACAAAAGTGCCCGGGCGCATGCGGCCGCTCGTCTTGAGCGGAAAACCGCCCAGACCCTGTAGGTCGCAGCCGGCGGCGATGATCTCGTCCGAGAGCGGGGACAGCGGGCGGGCGCCCAAGCGTCCCTGACCCACAAACGTGGCCTCTGCGCCCAGCGCGCAGGCGACGGGCAACATAAAGCGGAGCGTGGAGCCGCTTTCGCCGCAGTCGAGCGTTCCGCCCGCAAGGGCCTTGAGCAGGCCAAACTCAACACTCTTCATGGTGGGGTGGACCTGGAAGCCGTCCTCGACGGTCTCGATGCGGGCGCCGAGCGCCGTGAGGCAACGCACCGTGGCCTCGATGTCGGCGCAGGTGGTGTTGCAGGTAACGTGCGTCTCGCCGTTGGCAAGCGCAGCGCAGATGATCAGGCGATGCGCCATCGACTTGGACGCGATGGCGGGAACGGTGCCCTTGAGCGGGGACGGGGTGATGCGGGCTAGCATGCGGATGCGTCTCCCTTCTGGCCGAGGCCCTCGGCAATGAGTTCGTGGAAAGTGGAAAGCGGCGTGCGGTCGATGCTGCAGCGGCCAATGCCGTGCGGAATCACCAGGTCGATGGTGTCGCCCGCGCGTTTCTTGTCGTGGAGCGCCTCGGCAAAGATGGCATCGGCATTGAGGTTGCAGCAGGTCTTGAGGCCATGGCGTGCACAGAGCTCCTCAATACGACCGGGCAGTGCAGCATCACAGACGCCGTGCAGGGCCGCGGCGCGCGTGATGATGCCCATGCCGATCGACACACAGTTGCCATGTCCCAGCTCAAAGTGCTCGCAGGCTTCGACGGCGTGTCCGGCGCTGTGTCCAAAGTTGAGGAGCTTGCGCTGGTTGGTCTCGTGCTCGTCGGCGACGACCACGGCGCGCTTGATGTCGATATTGCGGGCGATGATGAGCGCTACGCGGGCCACATCGTGGTTGAGCAGCTCCAGCGTGAGCGGGGTCTTCTCCAGCTCGGCGAAAAGCTCCGGGTCGGCGATCACGGCGTGCTTGACGACCTCGCCGCAACCGTCGGCGAACTGCTCGGGCGTGAGGGTGGCCAGGCACCCCACGTCGGCGATAACCACGCTCGGCTGCCAAAAGGCGCCGGCCAAGTTCTTGCCGGCAGCCAGGTCGATGGCGGTCTTGCCGCCCACCGACCAATACACCATGGCGAGCAGGCTCGTGGGGATCTGCACAAACTTGCAGCCGCGCATGTAGGTGGCGGCCACAAAGCCCGCCACGTCGCCCACGACGCCGCCGCCGAGTGCCACGATCACGTCGGAGCGTGAAAGCTCGTGCTCGGCCACAAACTCCAAAATGGCAACATAGGTCTCGGCGCGCTTATGGGCCTCGCCGGCCTCGAAGGTGCAGATGCTTACCTCATAGCCTGACGCCTCCAGGCTCTGCTTAACGGGCATCTGGTAGAGCGGGCCCACGTTGGTGTCCGTCACGATGACGGCTTTGGTGCCGCCGGCAGTGGCGCGCACGAGCGATCCCGCCTGCTCCAGCAAAAATGTGCCAACATGCACCTGGTATGGGCGTGCAGTGTCGATATCGATGGTAATCGCCATAAGCTTCGGTCCTTTCGACCTGGCGTGATAAGTGGTCTAGTGGGAGGCCTCGTCGTCGAGTGCGCGCTTAATGCGGTCGCCCTCGGCAAGGAGATTCTCCAGATAGCGCTGGTCGCGGTCCTTGAGCGCACGGCTGTAGGCGCCGAGCGAGTCGATCAGGTGGTCGATCTCGAAGGCGAGCGCGTCGGCGTCGTCGATCATGAGCTCGGACCACATTTGCGGGTTGAGGTGCGCCACGCGGGTGAGATCGCGGTAGCTACCGGCCGAAAAGCCGTGGTGGATCTGGGCGGTCGGGCTCTTTACGTAGGCGTTGGACACCACGTGCGCAAGCTGGCTCGTGAAGGCGATGACGCGGTCGTGCTCGGCGGCGCTGGTCACGCTGAACTTGCCAAAGCCCAAGGGGCGCACCATCTCGCGCACCTGGCCCAAAAGCTCCAGCTTGAGCGCATCGTCTACCGCGGGCGGAACGAGCACCAGGGGAGCGCCCTGGAACAGGTCGGCGCGGGAATGCGCGTAGCCCGAGAACTGCGTGCCCGCCATGGGGTGCGCGCCCACAAAGTAAAAACCGTGCTCGCGGGCAAGCTCAAAGGCGCGCTCGCACACGATGCCCTTGACGCCCACGGTGTCGATCACCACGGGGCCCATGATGGCCTCGGTGTCGGTGGCGTCGGCGAGCGCCTGGGCGTGCGGAGCCACTCGATGCAGGCCTCGGGGTAGCAAGCCAGGACGATGATGTCGCACTCGCCGAGCGTCTCGTCGTTGAGCTCGCCGGCAACGGTGCCCATGCTGGCGGCCGTCATGACGTCGTCATCGGGGTCCCAGGCCAGCACGCGGACGCCCGCCTGCGCATAGCCGCGGGCAAAGCTGCCGCCGATGAGGCCCAGGCCCACGATGCCGGCGCACTTGGGGCCGCCCTGGTTAACGCGTGCGTTTCTCACCGTACCCATGGGCTACTCCTGAACGGTCTCTTGGCAGACAACCTCGCGGATGGCGCGGATGCGGCGCATGGTGTCGTCGAACTGGTCGGGGGTGAGGGCCTGAGCACCGTCGGACCAAGCGTGGCTCGGGTCGTCGTGGACCTCGATCTCCAGACCGTTGGCGCCGCAGGCGGTCGCGGCGAGCGCCATGGGC
>CAJLAN010000157.1 GCA_905204635.1 uncultured Collinsella sp.
CGCAGCGGACATCGTGGCTGAGACGGTGGCCGAGGACCCCGAGAACGTCGCCGACCTGCGCGCCTTTACGCAAAACACCGCCGATATCGTCGTCGAGGCCACCGATCCCACCGAGAAGACTCCCTACGAGCCGTACTACAGCTATGACGAGCCACTGCGCCGTATACCCAACCACCGCGTGCTGGCTATCGACCGCGGTGAACGCGAGGGCAAGCTCCGCGTGCGCGTAAACGTCGACGGCGCTGCCGCCACGGCACGCCTTGGAAGCCGTTGGCCCCGCCGTCAGGGCGTGTTTGCCCCCATCTTCGATGCCGCCATCGCCGACGGCTACAAGCGCCTCATGGCCCCCTCGCTGGAGCGCGAGGCCCGCGCCAAACTCACCGTTCGCGCCCAGACCGAGGCCATCAACGTCTTTGCCAAGAATCTCGAGGGTCTACTCTCGGCACGCCCCGTGCGAGGCGCCCGCGTGCTCGCGCTCGACCCGGGCTACCGCACTGGCTGCAAGGTCGCCGTCATGGACGAGACCGGCAAGCTGCTCGACCACGGCGTGGTCTACCCCACCAAACCGCGCCACGACGTCGCCGGCACTAAGCGCGAGCTCGCCCGCCTCGTCAAGAAGGACGGCGTCAACACCATCGTCATCGGCAACGGCACCGCCAGCCGTGAGACCGAGGAAGTCGTCTCGGAGTTCATCGCCGAGCAGGCGCCTGGGCTGCGATACACCATCGTCAACGAGGCCGGCGCGTCGGTGTACTCCGCCTCCGAGCTCGCCAGCCAGGAATACCCCGACCTGGACGTCACCGTGCGTGGCGCCATAAGCCTGGGCCGCCGCCTGCAAGACCCGCTGGCAGAGCTCGTCAAGATTCCGCCCCAGTCCATCGGCGTTGGCCAGTACCAGCACGACCTTGACCAGGCCGAGCTCTCGCGCACCCTGGGCCACGTGGTGGAGGACGTCGTCAACCGCGTGGGCGTCGACGTCAACACCGCGAGTGCGAGCCTGCTGGGCTACGTGTCGGGTATCACGCCGAGCGTGGCCAAGAATATCGTGGCCTACCGCGAGGAAAACGGCGCCTTTACCGATCGCCGCCAGCTCAAGAAGGTCCCCAAGTTGGGGCCCAAGGCATATCTCAACGCCGCGGGTTTCCTGCGCATCAGCGGCGGTAAGAACCCGCTCGACGCGACAAGCGTCCACCCTGAGAGCTACGAGGTGGCCACAACCGTCCTGGAGCGCGCAGGCGTTAAAGCCAGCGAGCTCAGCCGCGGCGGCGTGCCCGACATCGAGCGCCGTCTGGGCAGCATCTCGGCGCTGGCAAGCGACCTGGACTGCGGCACCCTCACGCTCATCGACATTGTCAACGAGCTCAAGAAGCCCGGTCGCGACCCGCGCGACGACGCGCCCGAGGTGGTCTTTAGCCGCTCAGCGCTTTCCATCGACGACCTGGAACCCGGCATGGAGCTCAAGGGCACGGTGCGCAACGTTGTGGACTTTGGCGCCTTCGTCGACGTGGGCGTGCACCAGGACGGCCTCGTGCACATCTCCAAGCTGGCCAACCGCTTTGTCAAGCACCCGAGCGACGTGGTGCGCGTCGGCGATACGGTCAAGGTGTGGGTCGAGAAGGTTGATCGCGACCGCAAAAAGATCTCCCTCACCATGGTGCAGGGCAAGTAAACCTCCAAAGCAAAGGTACCCCCTGCAGCGATGTGCAAAATCGCGAGTATTCTGCAATTTCCGCCGCTCCGAACGCCCCTCAGAGGCAATAAAGTCAAAAACAGCCCCCGTTTTAGCGTCGTCAGAGCCAAAACGGGGGCCGTTCCATGCTTCGGTTAACTGATAAAGACCTTTACCTTGCTGAATACTCTCAATTTTGCACGGCGCAGGCGGGGGTACCTTTGCCCACGGCAGGATATGGAAGCCAAGCGCCAACTTGCTGGCAAGCTTGTGTCGGCAGCCCCGGCCTTTCCTTTGCCTAGCGCGACCCTCGCGAAGCGCGTAAGCGATAGGGGAAGGAAAGGCCGGGACGAACAGCCCACGGCGCAGCCAGTGTTCGCCCTACGGCAGAATATGGAAGCCCAAAGCGGCGATATCCTTGGCAAAACCGCGCACGGTATCGAGCGAGACCTCGTACGGGTCACGGCCGATGTTCTTACGCTTGGCCAGGATGCTGTTTGGCACCGTGATAATCTGGCAACCGCATCCTTCCGCCTGGTAAATGTTGATGAGCTCGCGCGTGGACGCCCACAAGACCTCACAGCTGGGCTTTGCGGCGGCCTTCTTGACCGACTCCGTCATAAACGGAATGGGATCGATGCCGGTATCGGCGATGCGGCCGGCAAAGAGCGAGATGATGGACGGCGTCTCGGCGTCAACGGCCTCGACCATCTCATCGACCTGCTTAGGCGTAAAGATAGTGGTGACGTTGACCTTGATGCCGTCGGCCGAAAGCTTGTGGACCAGCTCGGCGGTGGACTCGCCCTTGGTGGTCACGCACGGGATCTTGACGTAGACGTTGTCGGCCCAGGTAGCGATCTCGCGAGCCTCAACCTCCATGGTCTCGACGTCGTCGGCAAAGACCTCAAACGAGACGGAAACGTCGGTGATGTGGGCCAGGACCTCCTTGGCAAACGCGCGGTAATCCGTCACACCGCCCTTCTTCATAAGGGACGGGTTGGTCGTGAAACCCTGAACGTTGCCGTTCTCGTACATGTCGAGCATGCCCTCGAGGTTTGCACCGTCAGCGAACACCTTGATTGCCATCTGCCTGATTCCTTTCGCTTGCACATGGGCGTTGAGCTGCTAAACACTTTACCTACGTTTATCAAGGCGTGAGCTGCGGGTTTTTATCTTCTCGGCGAACGGTATAAACACCTCAGTGTTTGGATTGATAAATCGATTGAGCATGCAAAAGCAAAGAGTCGCAGTTTGAGCAAACGTCAGAACGCGGGATTCATTAGATGAGGCCGAAATGCCGCATCGCTGTGACGGTGCCGTCGTGTTCGACATCGTCGGTCACGTAGTCGGCGACCGCCTTGACCTCGGGCATGGCGTTGCCCATGGCGACAGCCGTCTCGACCGCAGCGAGCATGCCCAGGTCGTTGCCCGAATCGCCAAAGCCAAAAGTGCGCGCATTTCCCTCGCGGCCCAGATACGCCAGCGCTCGCGCCACGCCCACGCCCTTGTCAATACCCTTGGGACTCAGCTCGCGGTTCTGACCACCGGTGTTGCACAGCTCAAAGTTGCGATTGATAAAGCCGTCATCGTTGGCTACACGAGCCAAACTGGGCACATTGAGGCATACCTTGCCCACGCGCAAGCTGCCGTCGATGCGCATCTCCTCGGCGCTGTGCACCACAGAGGTACCGATTAAAGACGAGCGCTCAACGCCCACAGGCTCCAGCGCAAAGGTCGCAGCATTGGACTCGAAAAAACCCTCGATGCCGGCATCCACAACGCGATGCGCAAGCTCCTCAACAATGTCTTCGTCAAAGCAGTCCTCATGCACCACGCGGCCCTCGACCTCGAGCGTCGCCCCCGCCATGGCAACGATACCCGCCGGGTTCAGCGCGCGCAGGCCATCGGCAATCAGCCACAAGGGGCGACCCGTGCAGATAAATGCCCGGTGACCCGCATTGCGCAGGCGACCAAATGCATCGATAACGGACTTCGACGGATGGACTGCATTGAAGTCCTTATCGGTCATATCGTCGGGATCGAACGACGCCAGCGTGCCGTCCACGTCAAAAAAGAGCACAGCGGATTCGGGGCACGCATCAATCATATGGGTTCCTTTCGAGGATAAGGGCAAACGAAGCATCCATCATATAATGGAGCGACGCAACCAGAGAGGTCACCCATGGAATTTTACGCAAGCTGCCCCGAGGGCTTTGAGTCCGCACTCGCCGATGAGCTTAAACGCCTCGGGCTTTCGCATGTTCGCCGGCTGAAGGGCCGCGCCACGTTTGAGGGCGAGCTCGAAGAAGGCTACCGCGCCTGTCTGTGGTCGCGCCTAGCGAGCCGCGTGTTTGCGGTGCTCGGGCGCTTTGAGGCGCAGGATGCCGATGAGCTGTACGATAGCGTTTACGACATCGCCTGGGAGAACATCGTCCGCCCCGGCGCCACCATTGCCATCACCGCCCGCGGCGTGACCGAGCAGCTGCGCAACACGCGCTTCTCGGCCCTGCGCGCCAAGGACGCGCTGTGCGACCGTCTGGCCGAGACCACGGGCCGTCGCGCCGATGTCGACGCTGCCGATCCCGACGTTCACCTGTTGCTTTCGCTGCGCCAGCGCCGCGCGAGCATCAGCCTGGACCTTTCGGGCGACCCACTGTTCAAGCGCCTGCCGCCCGCGGCGACCCGTGCCGGCGAGGGTGCGCACGTGTTGCGCCCCGACTACGCCGCCCTGGTGCTGGCGCAGGTCGGCTGGACCGCACTGTGCGAGCACGAGTTGACGGCCGACGATTACGAGAATGAAGCCCTTCCCACGCTAATCGATGCCTCGTGCGCCGGCGGCGGCCTGTTGCTGGAAGCCGTGAACATTCTGACCGACCGCGCCCCGGGCGCCGCACGCGAGCGCTGGGGCTTTGAGGGCTGGCAGCTACAC
>CAJLAN010000158.1 GCA_905204635.1 uncultured Collinsella sp.
CCCCAAGCCGGGCGAGTATGAGGAACTCGAGGAACTGCTGCCGCGCTCCGAACATGCCGAGGTACTGGTTGCCACAGCTAACGATGCCCATGCATCGCTTGCCTCCGAAGGGGGAGCGCTCGACGCCGTGAACAGCGCCGTGGCCGAGCTTTCACGCATGGCGACCGTCGATCGCAAGCTGGGTGACATCGCCGATGCACTTTCGGATGCCTGTATCTCCCTTGAGGATTGCGCGAACGAGCTTCGTGCCTATCGCGATGGCATCGCCTTCGACCCGCGCGAGCTCGCTCGCATGCGTGAGCGGTATTCCGACCTCAAGGGTCTGTTGCGTCAGTGGGGTCCCACTATGGACGATGTTTTTGCCATGCGCGATCGCTCGCAAGAGCTGCTGTCCCTGGTTGATGATGGCGATGAACAGATCAAAAAGGCGCGTGAAGCGCTTGGCGCGGCGGAGCGCGAACTGTTTGCTGCCGCCAAGGCGCTTAAGCGCGCTCGCAATACGGCGGCCCCGCGCTTCTGTCACGAGGTGGGCCGCCAGATGGCTCGCCTGGAGATGGGTAGTGCCGAGCTCGTCTGGGAGTCGCGTGATCTTCCCCGTGCTGAGTGGACGCCCGTTGGTCCTTCGAGCTACGAGCTGCTATACCGCAGCGGTGCCGGTTTGACGCCGCGCCCCTTGCGCCGAATTGCGTCGGGCGGTGAGCTCAGCCGCGTCATGCTGGCGAGCAAGGTTGTCCTCGGTAACGCGGACGGTGTCGATACACTGGTGTTTGACGAGGTCGATGCTGGTGTCGGTGGCTCCACGGCGCGTGCACTTGCTGGCGTGCTGGCAGATCTCGCCGCTACGCATCAGGTGATTGTCGTAACCCACTTGGCGCAGGTCGCCGTCATGGCTGACAAGCATTATGTCGTCAGCAAGGAACCGGGCGATGTTCCCCAGACGCATTTGGACGAGGTAACCGGCGAAGCGCGTACTGCCGAGATCGCCCGCATGTTGAGCGGCGATCAGTCCGAGGCAAGCTTGGCCCACGCGAAGCAGATGCTCGAAGAAGCTCGAGGTTAGGTCGTATCAGCGGTGTTGGTGGGACAAAATAGACTGAAATTTTTGTCCCACTACGCGTTTTACTCAACGACCTTATCCGGCTGGATGAGCTCCTCGTAGTAGCTGATATGCTCGCGAGCATCTTCGATCTCGGGCAGCAGGAAGTTGTAGATGACTTCGATGATCATCGTGGCGCTGATCTTGGAGAATGCAAAGTCGCCCGTCGTCAGCAGCGCTTCGTGGTTGACGGTATTAAACGTGTAGTCTGCCAGGCGCGCGAGCGGGGATTTGCTGTCGCTGCTGATGACGACTACGGTTGCGCCGCAGTCGCGAGCCGCTTTTGCCATGCGATTCAGTCGGCGCGATTTGCCGGAGTTTGAGATGAGCACGATGACGTCACCCGGGCGCAACGTGAGCGCAAAGCCGATTGATGTCTCGCTAATGGTGCTCGCCATGCAGCGCAGGCCCAGCTGCGAAAACTTAAACGTCGCATCGAGCGCGACCGCGTTCGTATTGCCCACAGCTGCAAACTCAATAACCCCTGCATGCTTAAAGGCATGCACAACAGCCGCCAGCGTATCGTGGTCGATTCCGTCGATGGTCGCATTAAGCTCGCTCACCTTGGCAGCCAAGATGTTCTTGAGGCTCTGCTCCATATTGTCGAGCGAGACCTCGTCGGTCAGGCCCTCGTTGCGCTGGCTTTCCAAATCCCTCGCCAACGAAAACTGAAAGCTGCGGAAGCTGCCAAACCCAAGCTTGCGGCAGAAGCGCGAAACGGTCGCCTCGGACGTGGCAGCGGCGCGTGAGAGCTGAGCCGCCGTGAGGCGTGGAGCCTCGGACTGGTGCTCCAATATATAGTCGACAATGCGCTGCTCGGACTCGCTGTATCCCTGATGGGTACTAATGAGGGAAAGTGCGCTCTTGCTACTATCGGTCATGGATGGCTCCTGGTTGGCATGAAAATCTAGTTTGATTTGCAATGCCATAGTATACGGACATTTTCAATTACAAGATACACCTTGCCGTTTCAAGTGTTGATGGTAAACTTTCACCTACCGTTTACGGTTATGAAAGAACCTTTCACCGGAGATTTGCACCTTGGCTCTTCTCACGCGGGCGGTAGGTTGGTATCTTTCAGTTGTGGAAAAACGCGCATCGAAGCGCGTGTAGGGGAGCGCCCGCGGGCGCTGTACTCAAGAAGGAGGGACACATGGCTAAGTTTGACATCATCGCCGCGACCGGTTGCCCGACCGGCATTGCGCACACCTTCATGGCGAAGGAGGCGCTGGAGAAGGCAGCTGCCGAGCGAGGTCTGACCATTAAGGTCGAGACTCATGGCCAGGTCGGTGTCGAGAACGAGCTCACGAAGGGTGAGATCGCCGGTGCCAAGGCCGTCGTCGTCGCAGCCGATAAGGATGTCCAGGCTGAGCGTTTCGCCGGTAAGCCCATGGTTTCCGTCGGTGTTTCCAAGGCCCTGTCTGTCGAGGCCGCCGGAAAGCTGATCGACCGCGCGCTCGCCGCCAAGGGCGACGACACGGTTGCCGCTGCCGAGGACGAGGTCGAGGAGAAGGAGTCCATCGGTCACGTCATCTACAAGCACCTCATGAATGGCGTCAGCCACATGCTGGTCTTCGTCGTTGCCGGTGGTGTTCTGACCGCCGTCTCGTTCCTGTGGGGCATCACGTCCTTCGATTCGACGGCTGCCGACTACAACACCTTTGCCGCGATGCTCAAGATTATCGGCGGCATCGCCATGAACCTCATGGTTCCGGTGCTCTCCGCCTACATCGCCGAGTCCATCGGCAAGCGTCCGGCGCTCGTTCCCGGTTTCGTCGCCGGTATGATCGCCATCCAGGGTCTGCCTGTTAACGCCGATACCGGTATGATCGACGCCGGTGGCGCAGGTGTGGGCTTTGGCTTCCTGGGCGGCATCGTCGGCGGCTTCCTCGCTGGCTATGTCATCCTGCTGCTCGAGAAGGTTTTTGCCGGTCTGCCCAAGAACCTGGACGGCCTCAAGGCTATCTTCCTGTACCCGCTGTTCTCGACCGCCATCGTCGGTCTGGTCATGCTCGGCATCTCCGGCCCCATGGCTGCCATCAACACCGCCATGATGGACTTCCTCAAGGGCCTGTCCGCCTCTGGCGCCGTTGTCCTGGGTCTTGCCATCGGCTGCATGTGCGCCTTTGACATGGGTGGCCCGGTCAACAAGGCTGCTTACGTCACCGGTACCGCTATGCTCACCGAGGCTCTGGCCGCCGGTGTCGGTACCGACACCTACAACTTCGGCACCAACTTCATGGCTGCCGTCTCCGCCGCCTGCATCGTTCCGCCGCTGATCACCACCTTCGCCGTCGTTGTCGGCAAGAAGTACTTCAGCCAGGAGGATCACGACGCCGGTGTCGTCAACCTCATCCTTGGTTGCACCCACATCACCGAGGGCGCCATTCCGTTCATGACCAAGAACATCTGGCCCGTCATGCCCATCATGATGCTCGGTTCCTCCATCGCTTCGATCCTGACCATCATGTTCAACGTTCATGATCCGGCGCCCCACGGTGGCTTCCTTGTCCTGCCCGTTGTCGAGAACGGTCCGCTGTGGGTCCTCGCTATCCTCATCGGCGCCGTGATCGGTGGCATCCTGTTCGTGGCCTTCAAGAAGTACGACTTCGAGAAGAACCATAAGGCCGCTCCTGCAGCCAAGCCGGTTGAGGCCCCCAAGGCCGCTGC
This sequence comes from uncultured Collinsella sp., assembly GCA_905204635.1. Classification (GTDB taxonomy): domain Bacteria; phylum Actinomycetota; class Coriobacteriia; order Coriobacteriales; family Coriobacteriaceae; genus Collinsella. The sequence continues at coordinate 3,767 of CAJLAN010000158.1, forward strand.
CGTCGAGGCCCCCAAGGCCGAGGCTTCCGACTTCGTGAAGGTCGAGAACGTCTTTGTCGCCGAGGACTTCGCTTCTCGTGACGAGGCCTTGAGCTTTGTTTCCAACCAGGCCGTCAAGGCCGGTATCGCCGGCGACGCCGACGCCGTTATGAACGCCTTCCTGGCCCGCGAGGCCGAGGGCACCACGGGCATGATGGAGGGCTTCGCTATTCCGCATGCCAAGTCCGACGCCATCACCGAGGCTGCCGTCATCGTCGTCAAGGACGACTCTGGCGTGACCGGTTGGGACACCATGGACGGCGCTCCCGTCAACGTTGCCATTGCCCTGCTCATCCCGGGCGCTCAGGCTGGCACCACGCACCTCAAGATCCTGTCCAAGGTCGCCGAGGCGCTCATGGACGAGGACTTCCGTGCCACCGTCAAGGGTTCCACCGACGCCGCCGAGATCGCCAAGACGATCAACGCCCGCCTGGTCTAATTCCACGGTACGCGAATAACATCGCCCCTTGTAACAAAGGCGGAGACCCTCTCCAGGGCCTCCGCCTTTTTCATCCCCAAATAAGTTGCGGTGAAATAGGGACTGTGTAAACGATTCAACCCCAAATTCAGTCCCTATTTCACCGCAACTTACAAAAGGGTACAGATAGGCCCCTTCAACTAGTTCAACCAGGCGAACAAAAATCAGCCAGAATTCCGTTCGCACGATATTGCTCTGGACCGACTGAGTTTCCGCAGCTTGCTCGCCCACAGGGGGCCGGGCGCGGCCTGCGAGATTTATCGCGAGTTCCGC
>CAJLAN010000159.1 GCA_905204635.1 uncultured Collinsella sp.
GGCTAAAAATCGATGCATCAAAAACGCGCCCGACGGCTTTCCATCGGGCGCGCTTCCTATTCGGGCCAAATAAATTGTGTGCGGCCAGCCTCGCCGCCATCGATCAACAGACTCTGCCCGGTCATAAACCGGTTGGTCACGCCCACAAAGTAGATCCACTCGGCGATCTCTTGGGCGGTTGCCCAGCGCTTAAGCGGTGTGAGCTCCATAATCTGGTTCCACAGGTGCTCGTCTTCCATCACACAACGGTTGAGCGGCGTGATAACGCCGCCCGGGTCCACACTGTTGGCGATGGCCTGCGGTGCCAGGCGGTTTGCAAGGTTCTTGGTGTAGGCGATAACGCCGCCCTTGCTGGCGGCATAGGCGGGAAACTCCGATCCCGTATGCCCGCTCGCCGACCCCACATTGACCACGGATTTAATAGCCGGCGCCGGCTTGGCGGCAAGCCCCTCCCCCACAAAGGCATAGCGCTCGGTCACGTTGATGGTGCCACGCAGGTTGGCGGCGATGTCGTCGGCCGAATCCTGCGTACCGGCAACGTTCACGATTACCTGGGGTTCAATATCGCCTGGAAACGAGTTAGGCTCGCGTACATCAACGATCAGATGGCGGTAGCGCTCGTGTTCGATCGCCGCCGGCAGCAGGTCAAAGCCCACGACCTCGTGGCCCTCGTCCAAAAAGCGCTGCACGCACGCGGCTCCGATACCGCCCGAAGCGCCCGTGATCAAAACCCGCATACTTGCTCCTTAGGCGGTTGCGTGGCGCTCGAGGTACTCGGAGCCCACATTCTCGCGCTCCCAGCCGCGCACGACCTTGTAGCCCACGGGGCTCAGGAAGACTTCGCACAGCAGCTCGGCGACGGCACCCGTCAGCGAGCACATAAGGACCTGCACCCAGGTCCAACCAAAGAACGTGTGGCTCACCACAATGGCAAAGACCAGGTTGTCGATAAACTGGCCAACGCCCGTAGACACATAGGAGCGGAAGGCGAAGCTCGCAAAGTTATTCTTTTTGAGCATACGGCCGAGCGACTGGTTGAGCGTGGAGTTAACCACGGCAGAAACGAGCATTGCCAGCGAAGAGCCCAGCACCACGTACCAGGTGCCGCCGATGGTGGCGTTAAGGGCGGTGTTGACCTCGATCATGCCCGTGTCGTAGTAGGCGCCCCACATGCCGGGCGTGAGCGAGCATGCCCAAAAGCACAGGCTCACGGCCAAGTTGACCAGCAGTGCGAGGATAGAGATTTTGATAGATGCCTTGGCGCCAAAGCGCTTGCAGATCATGTCCTGGCACAAAAACGAAACCCAGCTCACCACAAAGCCACAGTCGAGCGCCAGATACGGTAGGCTGATGAGTTCTTTGTTGGCCAGCAGGTTCATCATGATGACGCTCACGAAAAACAGCGAAACCGTTGCCGCGGGAATGCTCCGCAACAGGACCTTGTAGTCCTCCATGACCTTCTTGATCATTATGTACTCCTTTGGTTTTAGGTTTAACGAGCAGGATATCGGACCCGAACTGCTCGGACGCCCCGGTCTTGAGACGACGGTGGGTATGATAGCCGCTCACACGGCATCAGGCAAGCAAACGGCGCGGCAGCCCCGCAGGGCCACCGCGCCGATGCGTTAAAAGGCTACGTTGCCAAACTCCGACAGGATAAGGTCGGGATTGTGGTCGGTTGCCCAATCCACGTTCCACGGACTCGTGAACAGCAGCAGCTTACCGCCGCGCATGTCCTCGACACGCAGCGTGTCGCGCGTGAGCGAAAGGCCCGGGATATCGATGGTGTCGGGGTCGTTCTGGATCCAGCGGATGTCCGTATAGGGCAGCGGCTGGCGACGAACCTCAACACGGTACTCGGCCTTGAGGCGGCGCTCGAGCACCTCAAACTGCAGCACGCCGACCACGCCCACAATGACGCTCTCCATGCCGGCACCCAGTTCGCGGAAGATCTGGATGGCACCCTCCTGGGCAAGCTCCTCCATGCCCTTGACGAACTGCTTGCGCTTGAGCGTGTCGACCTGCGTAATGCGAGCGAACATCTCGGGGGCAAACGTCGGGATCTGCGGATACTGCACGTGGCGCTTGCCAGAGCACACAGTGTCGCCGATGCTAAAGATACCCGGATCGAACAGGCCCACGATATCGCCTGCGTACGCCTCGTCCACGATGGCGCGATCGTCGGCCATCATCGACGTGCCCGTGGCAAGCTTGAGTTTGCGGTTGCCCTGCACGTGGAAGGCATCCATGCCGCGCTCGAACTTGCCCGAGCAAATGCGCACAAAGGCGATGCGGTCACGGTGGTTCTTGTCCATGTTGGCCTGGATCTTAAACACAAAGCCGCTAAAGTCGTCGCGGCAGGGATCGACCGGCTCGCTGGTGAGCGTATCGGTATAGGCACGCGGCGTCGGGGCCAGGCGCAGGAACTCCTTGAGGAAGGGCTCCACGCCAAAGTTGGTGAGCGCCGAGCCAAAGAACGCCGGGCTCAGCTTGCCGCAGGCCACGGCATCCAAGTCGAGCTCGTCGCCGGCGCCATCGAGCAGCTCGATGTCGTCCATCAGGTTCTTATGGTTCTCCTCGCCGATGAGCTCATCCATGGCAGGGTCGCCCAGCTCGGCCTCGACCTCGGCGACCTTCTTGGTGGCGTTGGCGTGGCCGTCGCCCTCAAAGGCAATGACGCGACGAGTCTGACGGTCGAACACGCCACGGAAATTGCGGCCGCTGCCGATCGGCCAGTTCATGGGATACGTATTGATACCCAGGACGTTCTCGATCTCTTCCATGAGCTCAAACGGATCGCGAGCCTCGTGGTCGAGCTTGTTCACAAAGGTGAAGATGGGAATGTGGCGCAGCGTACAGACCTTAAAGAGCTTTTTGGTCTGGGCCTCGACGCCCTTGGCGCCGTCGATGACCATAACAGCAGCGTCGGCGGCCATAAGGGTACGGTAGGTATCCTCCGAGAAGTCCTGGTGGCCGGGGGTATCGAGGATGTTGACGCAGGCGCCGTTGTAGGTGAACTGCAGCACCGAGGAGGTAACGGAGATACCGCGCTCCTTCTCGATGTCCATCCAGTCCGAGACGGCATGCTTGGCCGAGCTCTTGCCCTTGACCGAGCCGGCAGTCTGGATGCTGCCGGTATAGAGCAGCAGCTTCTCGGTAAGTGTGGTCTTACCGGCGTCCGGGTGGCTGATGATCGCGAATGTGCGGCGCGACGAGATTTCATCCGACAGGCTTGCCATGCGGATCCTTTCTTGCATTGAGTGCATTACGTCGTTGTAACCGCACTATTGTAGCCGCGAAATCCCGCTCTAGAGCGCCTATCAGGACAAATTCATCAGTTGGGGCCTGGGTAGCCGGCCCAATCAGCATTTGCCTCTTGCGTAACTGTGCATAGTGTATATATACTGTGCTTACCGGTTATATACACGTGTAGCCCAACAGCTAAGGAGCCGCTGTGGACATTATCCTATCCAATTCGAGCGACAAGCCCATCTACGAGCAGATATCCTCGCAGGTCAAAGCTCAGATCCTTTCGGGCACGCTCGCCGCGGGAGCCAAACTCCCCAGCATCCGCGCACTCGCGAGCGACCTGGGCGTGAGCGTCATCACCACCAAGCGCGCCTACGCCGATCTGGAGCAGCTCGGGTTTATCTGTACCGTGCAGGGCAAGGGCTGCTTTGTTGCCGACGGCAACCAAGAACTCTTGCGTGAAAACCAGCTCTGCCATATCGAAGAGCTGCTTACGCAGGCGGCAGAACAAGCCGAAGCCCTGGGCGTCACGCGCGACAAACTGCACGAGATGCTCGACCTGGTAGCCCCCGAAACCATGCAGTAGCCATCTGCAAGAAAGGCTATACCATGCAAAACTTGCTTGAACTCAAAGGCATCTCACGCACTGTAAGCGACCGCTTTTCACTGCGCGACGTCACGCTTGCCGTGGAGCCTGGCCAGATCGTCGGCTTTGTTGGTGCCAACGGTGCTGGCAAAACAACGACGATTCGAGCTGCTCTCGGGCTTATAAAGCTCGATGCCGGCGAGGTGCGCCTGTTTGGGCAGCGCTGTGGCGCCGACGCGCCCGATGAGACACAGCGTTGTCTACGTGCCCGTGTCGGCCTCGTGCTGGACACGTGCCCCTTCCCTTCAACGCTCAAGGTGGGCCAGATCGAGGCACTCGTAGGCCCGGCGTACCCCACGTGGGACCGCAAAACGTTCGCCGGATTCATCGACCGATTTGGCCTCGATCCCAAGACAAAGGTCAAGGACCTCTCCCGCGGCATGGGCATGAGGCTGCAGCTTGCCTGCGCACTCAGCCACAATGCCAAGCTGCTCATTTTGGACGAAGCCACCGCGGGCCTCGACCCCATGGCGCGCGAGGAGCTGCTCGACGAGCTGCTCGCCTTTGTTTCCGACGGCCAGCGCAGCGTGCTGCTCTCGAGCCATATTACTTCCGACCTTGAGCGCGCTGCCGACCGCGTCATCTGCATCGATAACGGCTCGATTGTGTTTTACCTGCCGCGCGAGGACATTACCGACCGAGCCGG
>CAJLAN010000160.1 GCA_905204635.1 uncultured Collinsella sp.
GCCAATCGTCGGGCAGCACCAGGCGGCGACGATCGGGCAGGCCCTCGGGGATCAGGCCGAACATGTCGCGCAGCTCGCGCTCGCCCCACACGCAGGCGGGGACGAACGGCGTCACGGACGGGAACGTCATCTTGGCGGGATCGACCTCGGTGCGCACGGTCACCCAGCCGGGGTCCTCCCCCTCCATGGAGATGACGTAGTACACAGCGTAACGGCCGCACAGACTGCGCTCATCGTTGCCGATGATCACGGGAATCCAGCCGTAGCGCTCGTAATACAGGTAGTGGACGGCCTCGGGCAGCTTGTCCTGCTTGACGGTAATCGTCAGCTGGTCCTCGCACTGCCACTCGACCTTCTCGATGCAGCCCGGAACGGCGCGGCGCAGGGCCTCGACATGGCTCTCGCAGCGACGGACATACACCTTGTTCTCAGTTTCAATCATTCGTTACTCCACCTCGCTCTGAGCGGTCTCGGTACCGAACACAGCGCGGTACATCGGCGTCGCGTGAAGTTCCTCGGTGCTCTGCTCGAGCACGATGCCGGTCGCGGTCTCCACACCGTGCACGAGAGGCAGCGGGGTGGCGATGCCAAACCACAAGATCATGACAGCCAGGATGATTTCGGGGATAAGCATGAGCGCCGGGGCCTCATGCTTGCCCATACCCTGGGGCGCATGGCCGAACACCGACTTGAGTGCGATGCGGGTGAGTGCGGAGATGGCCACGGTAAGACCGAGGGCGACCACGACGACCAGCCACATGGGACCGGCGGTAACACCGGCGACAAATGTCAGGAACTCGGAGATAAACATGCCAAAGGGCGGGAAGGCACCAAGACCGAGCAGCGCCAGGACGGCGAGTGCGGCGGTTGCGGGAGCAACCTCGACGACACCCTGGATCTTGGCCAGGCTACGCGTGCCAAAGGCGTGCTGGATGTTGCCGGACACGCAGAAGGCAAGCGTCTTGGTAAAGCCGTGGAACACGCAGTGCAGCAGGGCCGCGGCGATACCCAGCGGGCCGCCGATACCCAGGCACAGGGCGATAACGCCCACGTTCTCCACAGACGAGTACGCAAAGCGGCGCTTGAGGTCGTCCTGGCGAAACATCGAAAGTGCCGCCACCAAAATGGACAGCGTGCCGACGATCAGCAGCAAAAGCTGCGGATACTCGGCGCCCACGGCCTGGATAGTAAAGCCGTAGAAGCGCATGATCACGAGCATGGCGCACTTAAGCAGCACGCCCGAGAGCAGGGCCGAGACGGGGCTCGGGGCCTGGGAGTGGGCATCGGGCAGCCAAGTGTGCATGGGGAACAGGCCGGCCTTGGTGCCAAAGCCGATCACGATAAACGCAAAGGCGAGGCGCATGAGCGTCGGGTCGAACTGGTCGGCATACGGCAGCACGCACGACAGGAACGCGGCCTCGTGGGCGTTGGGAATCACGTCGGCGGCGTTGGCGTAGATCAGCAGCGTACCGAACAGGCCAAAGGCCACGCCGGCGGTGCAGACCATCGCATACTTCCAAGAAGCCTCGAGGGCCGTCTTGTTCTTGTAGATACCCACGAGGAACACGGTGGAAAGCGTGGTTGCCTCCACGGCGGCCCACGTGAGGATCATGTTGTTGGACAGGCACGCGAGCAGCATGGTGAACACAAACAGGCTAAACAGCGCAAAATACTGCTTGGCGCGCTCGGCGGGCATGGAGCCCTCCTCGATATCGGCCTTTACATAGGGCAGCGAGAACAGCCCCGTAAGAAAACCGATAAAGCCGATGAGCAGCACAAAGATGGCGCCCAGCGAATCGAGGTGGAACCACAGGCCAAGAGCGCTCGCGGTGTCGCCGCTCATAAGGACGTCACCGGCCGTCACAATCGACAGCACCAGGACGGCTGCGACGGAGACCAGGTTGAGACCGGCAAACACGTTATAGGACGTGTTCTTGGGCAAAAACGCCATGACCAGCGAGAACACCAAAGGAGTCGCGAGCAGGGCGAGAATCAACGTTTCCATGGACTACCCCCTCAGCTCGGACAGGTCGCGCGCATCGAGCGAGTGGGAGTCGTCCCAAATGCGACGCACGACGATGGACATGATGATGACGGCAAAGATGGCGTCGGTGGCGATACCGATCTCGATGATCTCGGGAGCGGTGGGCGCCAAAAGCGCGAGCGTCACGTGGCTGCCGTTTTCCATGAGGCAGTATCCAAAGATCTGCTTCATGATGTTGCGCTGCGAGATGATGCAGGTGAGGCCCACAAAGAAGTGAGCAAAGCTAATAGCGAGCGCAGGCGTTGCGACCTCGGCCGTGGGCAGGCTGATCTGCGTCACGACGGCAAAGCAGATCGCGACCTCGACGGCGATGATGCAGATGGCCCACGCGGGCTTAAGGCCGGCCTTGAGCGATGCGTCGCTCGGCTCGCCCATCTTCTTGTATGCGCGGTTAAGGATATAAGGGACCAGGACGACCTTGGTGATAAAGGCAGATCCAGCCCACATAAGCAGCTCCTGCGCACCGGTAGTGGCACCGAGCGTGGCGAGCAGTCCCACGAGCACCAGCGACTGCACCGCATACCAGCTGATGGCGTGCTTGATGTTCTTGGAGACGACCACCATGGTGGACGTGACGATCAGAAGGCCGCCAAGGATGTTGACGATCGAATAACCCATGTCGTTCTACCTCCTAACCGATCCAGCTGGCCGAAAGCGGACCGCTGACGATAACCATGATGATGAGCACGATGAACACGAACGCCATCGCGCGAGGAAGCGGGACTCCCGCAGCGACCTCGTCGCTCGGCTCGCCGGGCAGGCAATAGCCCATCCACTTGAGGAACCAGGCGAAGGTGGCGACGGTCTCGGCGACCATGATGCACACGAGCACCAGGATCGCAACGTTGCCGGCACCCACGGAAAAGCCGCCGGCGATAATCTGGAACTTCGAGAAGAACGTGTTCATGGGCGGCACGCCGGCAATGGCAAGCGCCGCGACACCAAAGCCCACGCCCGAGATCGGGTACTTCTTTACGATGCCGCGAAGCTTGGGCAGCATACGCGTACCGAGCGTAAAGGAGAACGAACCGGCGATCAGGAAGAACAGAGTCTTGGCGAAGGCGTGGTTAAAGATATGGCACACGGCACCGTCAAAGGCCAGCTGGCTGCCAAAGACCGAAAGGCCCAGGCCAAAGAACACATAGGAGAGCTGGGCGATCGTGGAGAAGGCCAGCAGGCGCTTCATGTCCTTTTGCGGCAGGTACATAAGGAAACCAAAGAGCATGGTGACCATGGCGTCGATAATGGCGACCCAGCCCACGATCTCGGGAACCTCGCCGGCAGAGACGAGTGCACGCGCGAACACGCACACGCCGACCTTAACCATCGAGGCGCCATGCAGGTAGGCCGAAACAGGCGTCGGCGCCTCCATGGCCGAAGGCAGCCACATGTACATGGGAACCTGTGCGGACTTGGCCCAGGCCGCAAACAGCACGAGCAAAAGGACGATAGCCTTGAGCTTGGCGTCGAGGCCGGCAATCGCGGTAATGGCGAAGGTGCCGGTGTGGGCAAACACGATGGCGGCGCCCAGATACAGACCAAGCGCACCGATATGCGTGATGATCAGGGCCTTCATGCCGGCCTTCTTGGCCGTAGGCGTCATGTAGTAGCTAATGAGGCCCCAAGAGCACGCACCCGTGATCTCAAAGAACACGAGCTGGCCCAAAAGGGTCGAGCTGTACACGAGACCGGCCATGGCGCCGATGAAGGTCGCGAGGTACGCGTAGAAGCGACGACGCGGCGCGTCGGGATGCTCACGGTTATTCTCGCTCATATAGGGGATCGAATAGATCACAACAAGCAGGCCGATACCCACAAAGGCGGGCGCGAGCAGCGTGCTCATGCGATCGAAGGTGAATCCCATGACGAGGGTCTGCCCAAACGAGATCAGGGGGACCTGCGTGTCGGGCATGCCGGCGCCAGCGAAATTCGCGGCGAGGGCGATGGTGCAGGCCGTCGATACGGCGGCACCCAAAACGCTGAACCACTTGGCGTACGGACGGGGGAACAGGGCGACGAGCACCGAGGCCACCATCGGGGCCGCGATAGCGACCAAGCCGAGAAGGGGCAGACTGACTGCAACTGACATTGTTTCTCCCTTCTCCTACACGCCGACGACCACGAAGACAAACGCCAGAACGGCGATGCCCACGACGGCCCAGGTCTGATTGCCAAGCACCTTAAAACGCGAGCGCGAGCAGGAGTTCTCGATCACGCCGCATACGACAAAGTCGATCAGGCACTTCACCAGGAAGACGACTGCGCCCAGAACGGCGGCGACGCCCACGGTCGCGGGCTCGCCCCAGGGGACGAAGATCGCGCAGAACCAGGCGACGACCAGGACCTGCTTCATGGACATGGCGAGCTTTGCCATCGCAAGCGACGGGCCGGAAAGCTCGGCGAGCGGACCTTCCTGAAGCTCCTGCTCGGCCTCGGCCTGGTCAAACGGCAGCTTGCCGAGCTCCATGTAGCAGGCGATCGCAAA
>CAJLAN010000161.1 GCA_905204635.1 uncultured Collinsella sp.
GCGCCATCGGCGGCAAGGACTCCATGAGTGGCTCGTTTGAGGACGAGGCCGGCGAGCTCAACGTTCCGCCGACCCTCATCAGCTTCGCCGTGGCCGTGGGCAAGGCGGCCCGCGCTGTCTCCCCCGAGTTCAAGGGCCTCACGCACCGCGTCGTCCGCATCGCCCCCGCCACCTATGGCCAGGACTACCGCCCCGACGCCCAGCAGCTGCTCGCCGCGTTTGACGCCGTCGAGGCGCTCACTGCTACCGGCGACGCCCTGGCCGTCTCCACGCCCGGCTACGGCTGCGGCGCCGAGAGCCTCTTTAAGATGTGTGTCGGCAACCAGATCGGTATCGAGCTTGCCGAGGACGTGGACGTGGAGAGCCTCTTCACCCCGCTCTATGGCAGCTTTATCGTCGAGCTCGCCGAAGATGCCGAGCTGCCCGAGGTCGCCGACGGCGTTGTCGTCGAGCCCCTGGGCACCACCGTCGAGGGCTATGTCATCGATACTGGCTCCGAGGTCATTGAGCTCTCCGAGCTCCAGGAGGCCTGGGAGAGCGGCATCGAGGGCGTCTTTGCCTACCGCAGCGCCGGCGAGACCGCCGAGGTCGAGACCATCGACTTCCGTGCCAAGGATATCCACGTGTACGGCGGCGCCAAGATCGCCCGCCCGCGCGTGGTAATCCCCGTGTTCCCCGGCAACAACTGCGAGTACGATAGCGCCCGCGCTTTCCGCGCCGCCGGCGCCGAGGCCGACACCTTCGTGATCAACAACCTCACGCCCGAGGCCGTCGCCGAGAGCACCCACGAGCTTGCCCGCCGCATCCGTGCAAGCCAGATCGTCATGATCCCCGGCGGCTTCTCGGGCGGCGACGAGCCCGATGGCTCCGCCAAGTTCATCACGGCGTTCTTCCGCGCTCCCGAGGTCACCGAGGCAGTCCGCGATCTGCTCAAGGCCCGCGATGGTCTGATGCTGGGCATCTGCAACGGCTTCCAGGCTCTGATCAAGCTCGGCCTGTTACCCTACGGCGACATCGTCGATGCCACGCCCGATGCGCCCACGTTGACGTTCAACACCATCGGTCGCCACCAGAGCCGTCTGGTGCGCACCCGTATCTCGTCCAACCTGTCTCCATGGCTGTCGCTGTGCAGCCTGGACGACCCCTACACCGTCGCCATCAGCCACGGTGAGGGCCGCTTTGTCGCCAACGATGAAGTGCTCGCCCAGCTCATCGCCAACGGCCAGGTCGCCACGCAGTACGTGGGCGAGGACGGCAAGCCCAGCATGGATCTTTCCGTCAACCCCAATGGCTCCGCACTCGCCATCGAGGGCATCACCAGCCCCGACGGCCGCGTCCTGGGCAAGATGGGCCATGCCGAGCGTCGCGGCGACAACCTGTACCGCAACGTGCCCGAGCATGTCCCCGGCGACAAGTTCATGCCGATCTTTGAGAGCGGCGTAGCCTACTTCGCCTAAACCTTTCCCATCGGGTACAATCCCTTCGGGTAACAACCCCCGCCACCGACACATCCGGTGGCGGGTTCTTTTTTGCTTCGCGCGTATAGGAGAAGAACATCATGGAAAGCCGCAAGCCGTATCTCGCCACCCTGCCCGGACTCATCCTGGGCTGCCTCGTTTGCTGCGCGCTCTGGGGGTCGGCTTTCCCCTGCATCAAAATCGGCTACGGCCTCTTTGGCATCCCGGCGCACGACAGCGCCTCGCAGCTGCTCTTCGCCGGTCTGCGCTTCACCCTTGCCGGCATGCTGGTTATTGTTGGCATGAGCGTGGCCCAGCGCCGACTGCTCGTTCCGCAAGCGCGTGATATCAAGCCCATCTGCATCTTGTCGCTCTTCCAGACCATCGGCCAGTACTTCTTTTTCTACCTGGGACTCTCGCGTGCCAGTGCCATGTCGAGCTCCATCATCGAGGCCAGCGCCAACTTCCTAGCCATCCTCTTTGCCGCCCTGGCGTTTCGCACCGAAAAGCTCAATACGGCCAAGGTACTCGGCTGCGTGCTGGGCTTTGCCGGTGTCGCGCTCGTCAACCTTTCGGGCGCGGACGGCACCTTTGGCTTTGCGCTCGACGGCGAGGGCTTTATCCTGGCCTCCACCGTCGCGGGTGCCCTTTCGACCTGCCTGATCGGCATCTTCTCGCGCGAGCACGACGGCGTCTTGCTTGCCGGATGGCAGTTCTTGGTCGGCGGCCTGGTCCTCACCGCCATCGGCTTTTTGATGGGTGGCGCGCTCTACCCCACGGCGATTGCCCCCGCCATCGCGCTCATCATCTACATGGCGCTTATCTCTGCGGTCGCCTACTCGTTGTGGTCGCGCCTGCTTGCCGTCAACCCCGTCAGCCGCGTCTCGGTCTTTGGGTTTATGAACCCCGTCTTTGGTGTGCTGCTGAGCGCGCTGCTGCTCGGCGAGGGCGCTGGCACGAGCCCCATTACCGTCATCGTTGCCCTGCTGTTGGTCTGCGGCGGCATCATCATCGTCAACAAACCCAAAAAAGCTTAACGAACTGCCCTTATTTAGCAGAGGGGATTCATGTACCTTAGCTTAATGGAGTACATCGGTGAGCTGAGGGCCGCCACGCACGCAAGCGTGCGCCCCTTTTTTCTAGCGTATCTGGACGCCGGCTTTCTTTTTCTCGGCCTTGACGCGGTAGAGCTCCGCATCGGCAGCGCGAAGTAAGTCTTGCCAGGTATCAACACTATCGCCGACCCGCGCGTAACCGATGGACATCCGCAATGCATACGGCACCTCGGCACGAGCGAGCTCGTCGTTAATCGCCGAACACAGGTCTATGATGTCCTGTTCCGTCGCAGCCTTCTGGAGCACCACGAACTCATCGCCGCCATAACGTGCGATAAAACCACCAGACGCCGAGCAGACCTCTTTGAGCGTAGCAGATATGACCTGGAGAGCATGGTCGCCCTCCACATGTCCATAGCGATCGTTAATCAGCTTAAAGCCGTCGGCGTCCATCATAAGCAGATACACATCATCGGCCTGATCAGCACCCGAGAACAGCGACAGCATATAGGTCTCAAAACGGTTGCGATTGTTAAGGCCAGTCAACGGGTCGGTCGAGATCAGCTGCTCCTGACAAACAATGTAGAGCTGCAACATACTTAACATGATGCCGACACTAAGGCAGGGACCCGAATAAAAGACCTGAAAGACACCGGCCACCAAGGCCGGAATGGCGAAAAATGCCAAGGTTTGATAGATGGCCTTCTTTTGTAGGCTCTCGACCTTGCAAGATTGTATAAACGCATGCAGGGACGTATATATAACGTAGCAGTAGCTGACGATGGGCTGGATCATATAGACAAAACCGCGACGATACGCGCCCTGCGCATCGATATAGAACAGGGCATGCGTCCAGTAGCTAGTAAACGCCAGTACGACTACCAGCACCGCAGGCAGCGTTACAAACGCCATCCTATAGCGCGCGGTCAAAAGGCGAGAACCCTGCACCGTCTCGGAATAGATAAACCAAATGAGGCACGCGGCGGCAAAGAGCGAAAACGAAACCGCGTTGGAAATCCAGTTGGCAGCAATGCCCAGCGTGCCGCCCACACCGTCCGAAAGCGTCCAGATTATATCGAATAACATGTACGCGGCAGAGGTGTAGCCGAGCGTACTAAACAATAACTGCTGGGTACTCGAGAACAAGGAGTGGCGACTTCGCGCGGCAAGCCCGATAAGAACAATCATGCATAGCAGGAATATCTCAATCTTGAGTGCCTTAACCACTAGACGCCATCCCTTCAATATCCAAGTGGTCAGAATCGCCCGATTCGTGTCTGGGCAATAAACACCCCTACTCCGCAGGGGTAAGGGGAATAATAGCAGAGCGCCCGAACGTCACTGCAAGACAGCTTTCGTTCGGGCACTCAAACGGCGCGAATTGCACGCCGGCTTGATTGACTCGCGTCGACGATTACTCGCCGTCGATATCGGTCGCGACGGCCTCCTCGATGGCCTCGACACCGGCAGGCGACAGATCCTCTTTGCCGTGGCAGAACTTCTTATCGACCCAGCCGGTCAGAATCGGGGCCATGATTGCCGTGATGATGACGGCGGTGGCGATCTGGGCGTACGCGGTGGGCGCAAGCTCGGCATAGCGCGGAGCGACCTCGGCGAGGGCGACCGGCGTGGTCATAGCCGTGCCGGCGATAGTGGAGCAGGCAACGGCCGCCTTGCCGTTACCACCGCACAGGCGCTCGAACGCAAAGGTGATAGGGCCGACGATAAAGAGTGTGATGAGGCCCAGCAGGATGCCCGAAATACCGCCGGTGATAAAGCTCGAAAGGCTCATGGACGCACCGAGCTGAAAACCGATGACAGCGATCGCGGGATTGGCGCCGGGGACCAGCAGGTTCTTGATAAACGGGAACAAGTTGCCCAGGACCATGCCGATAACAAGCGGCAGGATGGATCCGATGATGGTGCCGACGGGGATGTTGGCGAGACCCGAGACACCGAGGATGATCATCGTGACGGCGGGGCCGGCCGTAAA
>CAJLAN010000162.1 GCA_905204635.1 uncultured Collinsella sp.
CGAGGTGCGGCCGGCGTTGAAGCAGGCGCTCTCGACCATCACATCGACGGTATCGTCCTCGATCTCGGAATCCATACCGCCCATGACACCGGCCAGCGCCACGGGACGCTCGCCGTCGGTGATGAGGCCCATGCCGGCGTCGAGCACGCGCTCCTCGCCGTCGAGGGTCGTGAACTTCTCGTCCTGCTGGGCGGCGCGAACCACCACGCGACGGTGGCCATCGCGCTCGGCAAAGGTGTCGAGGTCAAAGGCGTGCAGCGGCTGGCCGGTGAGCATCATCACGTAGTTGGTGATATCGACGATGTTGTTGTGCGGGCGCACGCCCAGGGCGTTGAGGCGCTTGCCCATCCAGTCGGGCGAGGGACCGACCTTCACGTTGCGCACGATGCGGGCGACGTAGCGGTCGCACAGGCCCTCGTCGGCAATCTCGACCGAAAGCTCATCGTCGGGCGCGCGGCCGGTCTCGACCTTGATGGCGGGCAGCTCAACGTGGAAATCGCGGTCGAAGATGGCACCGGTTTCGCGGGCCATGCCGATCATGGACAGGCAGTCGGGGCGGTTGGGCGTGATCTCGCAGTCGAGCACGGTGTCGCTCGAGCCCACGTACTCGGCAAACGGCATGCCGCAGGGCGTATCCTCGGGCAGGATCATGATGCCGGAGTGGTCGCCGCCCAGGCCGAGCTCGCGCGCGGAGCAGTTCATGCCCATGGACACGACGCCGCGAAGCTTGCTCTTCTTGATCTTGACGTCGCCGGGCAGGACAGCGCCAATCATGGCCGTGACGATGTGGTCGCCGGCCTCGAAGTTCTGCGCGCCGCAGACGATCTGCAGCGGAGCGGGGTTGCCATCGGCGTCGAGGTTCTTGTCGCCCACGTCGACCGAGCACACATACATGTGGTCGCTATCGGGGTGCGGGGTCTTGGTGAGCACCTTGGCGGTCACCACGTGGTCGAAGGACTCGCCCACGGTGTCGATCGCCTCGACCTCGGTACCGGTACGGATATATTCGTCCGAAAGGGTCTTGGGATCCTCCGGAATATCGATCATGGTCTTGAGCCAGTCGTAAGAAACACGCATCTAGCTCTCCTTTCATACTGAAAGCCTGCGAAGAGATGCAGGTGGAAACTTCAACTTTGTGAACATTCCTTACAAAGCGAGGGTTGTCCAAGTGCGGCAGATCGGCCCGAAAGAGGAGCGCCGCGTACTTTGGTACGCAAGCGACGAATGAGCGCCGAGGTGCCGTGCTTGGGCAAGCCGCAGCCTAGAACTGATTCAAGAAGCGCATATCACCCGTCATGAGAGTTCTGAGGTCGGGCAGGTCGTAGCGCAGTGCCGCGACGCGCTCGGCGCCAATACCAAAGGCGAAGCCGGTGTACTTCTCGGGGTCGATGCCGCAGTTGATCAGGACGTTGGGGTCGACCATACCGCAGCCCAGGATCTCGATCCAGCCGCTGTGCTTGCAGAAGTTGCAGCCCTTGCCGCCGCACACGTGGCAGCTCACGTCCACCTCGCAGCTGGGCTCGGTGAAGGGGAAGAAGTGCGGGCGGTAACGCGTCTTGCGATCCTCGCCAAACATGCACTTAACAAAGTAGTCGAGCGTGCCCTTAAGATCGCCAAAGGTGATGCCCTCGTCGACGACCAGGCCCTCAATCTGGTTGAACTGCGGCAGGTGGCAGGCGTCGGCCGTGTCGGGACGGTAGACGGTGCCCGGGCAGATCATGTAGATGGGCGGCTTCTGCGACTCCATGGTGTGGATCTGCACGCCCGAGGTCTGGGTGCGCAGCAGCACGTCGGACTCACCGTGAGCGTGAGCCTCGGGATGCGCGACGCTGCCGGGGTTGTTGTCGACCACATAGAACGTGTCGCGAGCCGAGCGGCTCGGGTGATCCATGGGCGCGTTGAGCGCGGTGAAGTTGTAGTAGGAAGTATCGACCATGGGGCCGGACTCGACGGTGTAGCCGATGCCGCAGAAGATGTCCTCGGCCTCCTCGATGATCTGCTTGATCAGGTGCTGGTGACCGATCTGCGGACGGATGCCCGGCAGCGTGATGTCGACGGCCTCGTGCTCGAGTGCGTGCTTGAGGGCGGCGGCCTTCATCTCGGTGGTGCGCTCGTCGAGCATGCCCTCGATCAGCTGGCGCATCTCGTTGGCGCGTTTGCCCATCATGGGACGATCCTCGGGAGCGAGCTTGCCCATCATGCGCATCAGGCCGGTGATACGGCCCTTGCGGCCGAGCAGCTCAACGCGCGCGGCCTCGAGCTTGGCGGCGTCGTCAGCGCTAGTGACGAGCTCCTTGGCCTCTTCCTCGAGTTTGACCAGATCATCAATCAGACTCATGTCTTCCCTTTCGTCTCTCGCGCATCTCGCTTGCCGGGGCGGCTAGCACCCGATAGCTGCGGATGTGCGGCCCGGTTCGGTAACAAAAAACCGTCCTCGGGCATGTACATTGCCCAAGGACGGTTGAATTCCGCGGTACCACCTTGTTTGACCCGGCGGATGTCTGGCCCGCCGTGCCCACTCTGCGCCCCTTGTCGCGAGGCTCACGGCTTCCCTACTGGGACTTTGCTGCCACTGGGCGCGTGCCCGTTGAGGTCGCTGCTCGGGAGTGAACGCTTGGCCCTTGCCACCGCAGGAAGGCTTGCAGCCCATGACCTTCCCTCTCTTGCCGGCGACGCGGCGGGCAAAACCCTCTCCGTCAACGCATTGGGCTATAGGATAACACATTTCGCGAGCGCATCGCCGCGTTCCGTTTTGTTCGCGCTGGGTACAAGGCAGGTAGCTGTGCAAACTGGCCGCGCACCCGCCTGCGGCGCTCGGCCTGCGAGATTAAGGATACGGTATGGGAAAGAAACTCGATAAGAAGGCCAAGGCCGCCGTGGCAAAAGCCGCCAAGGGCGTCAAGGCCGCTAAAGTCGACAAGGCCGTCAAAAAGTTCCGCAAACTCGAGGGCAAGCTGTGGACTCGCGAGTACCTGCTCAAGATTGCCGAGTTCGATGGGGCGACGATTGCTCCTGCCAACGGCGCTGCCGCCCGTGCCGACGCCATGGGCACGCTTGCCGGCGAGCATCACAAGCTGCTGACCAGCGAGAAGTCCGTTGAGCTCGTACGCTCGTTAGCGCGCGAGACGGTTGCAGGCGGACACGTAGACGACCCGCAGCTGCTCGACGAGATTCGCGTGCTCGGCCGCGACCAGCGCGAGGCAAGCGTTATTCCTACCGAGGAGGCCGAGGCCTGGACCAGGCTCACCTGCGAGGCCGACGCCGTGTGGCATAAGGCCAAGACGGCCAACGACTGGGCGAGCTTTGAGCCCTATGTGGATAGAATCGTCGCCCAACTTAAGCATCAGGCCGAACTCATGGACCCCAAGCGCGACCCATACGACGTTTGGCTCGACCAGTACGAGCGCGGCCTTTCTGCCGAGAGCTTCGACGCGTTTTGCGAGGAGGTCAAGGCCACGGTCGTGCCGCTCGTGCACGCCATCGGCGAGCGCGGCCAGCAGCCCGCTGCCGACTTTTTGCACGCCCGCGTGCCCGAGGCCGCCCAGCGCGCCATGAGCTTCGACCTGATGAAGCTCGTCGGCCTGAACCTGGACGACACCACGCTTGCCTTTACCGAGCACCCGTTTAGCGAGGGCTTTGCCGTGGGTGACGCGCGCATCGCGACACACATCTACGAGGACGATTGCATCTCCAACGTCTACAGCATCATCCACGAGGCGGGGCACACCATGTACGAGCTGGGCGTCAATCCCGCCTATGCGCGCACCTGCCTGGAGGGCGGCACCTCCATGGGCATCCACGAGAGCCAGAGCCGCTTCTTTGAGAACACCGTGGGCCGCAGCCGTGCCTTTATGGGACCGCTGCTCGAGGTGCTGCGCCGCCACGCACCCGAGGTCTACGGCGACGTCGACGAGGACACGCTCTACCACGCCGTGAACATCGCGCAGCCTTCGCTGATCCGCACCGAGGCCGACGAGCTCACCTATCCGCTGCACGTTATGGTGCGCTACGAGATCGAGCGCATGCTGTTTACCGGCGAGGCCACGGCCAAGGACATCCCCGCGCTTTGGAATCGCTTTATGGATGAGTACCTGGGCATTCCCGTTCCCGACGACACGCACGGCTGCCTACAGGATACGCACTGGAGCGGCGGCTCGTTTGGCTACTTCCCCACGTATGCGCTGGGCAGTGCCTACGATGCCATGTTTGTGCCGGCCATGTGCCGCGACGGTGTCGACCTTACCGGCGCCTGCGCGAGCGGCGACCTGACACCTGTCCGCGCCTGGCTGGGCGAGCACATTTGGCAGTGGGGCCGCGCCAAGGACGCGCCGGAGCTCATCAAGGGCGCGTGCGGCATGGCGTTCGATGCCCGCTACTACTGCAGCTACCTGCAGGACAAGTTCACCACGCTCTACGAACTGTAAGGCATAGCAGACACGAATACCACATTAGCAAAACTCGGAACCAATCCGCATCCTCCCACTATT
>CAJLAN010000163.1 GCA_905204635.1 uncultured Collinsella sp.
CCGTCGTACACAGCCACGCGAATGCCCGTAAGCGGGTAGCCGGCAATGATGCCGTCCTTCATGGTCTCCTGGACGCCCTTGTCCACGGCGGGGATCAGCGAGCGCGGAATGCGGCCGCCCACGACCTCGTCCACAAACTCATAGCCGTCGCTCGTGCCGTCGGGCCCAATGAGCGGCTCAACGCGCAGCCAGCAGTCGCCATACTGACCGGCACCGCCTGTCTGCTTCTTGTGGCGGCCCTGGGCACTTGCCGTGCGGCGAATGGTCTCACGATACGGAATACGGATCGGCACGCTCTTGGCCACGACCTTGGTGCGATCCTCCAAACGGTTGAGCAGCACCGAAACCTGCGCCTCGCCCACCGCCGAGATGATGGTCTGCCCGGTCTCCTCGTCGCGGTCGATGCTCATGGTCGGATCGGCCTTGCAGGCCTTCTCGATAAACGTGTAGAGCTTCTCCTCGTCGCCACGATTCTCGGCCTCAATGGCGATGCGGTACTGCGAGTTGGGGAACTTAAACGCCGCCGCCTCGACCTTGCCGGTAATCGAGAGCGTATCGCCCGTCTCGGCCGCCAGCTTGGGCGCCACGATGATGTCGCCGGCATAGGCGTGGCCGACCTCGGTCATGTCGCGGCCGCACATCACATACAGGTGAGCCAGACGGTCGCTCTTGCGCATGCGGGCATTGATCAGCTCAAGGCCCGGCTCAAGCGTACCCGTCAGTACCTTGATAAAGCTGATGCGGCCCTGCTGTGGGTCGGCCAGCGTCTTAAACACAAATGCCACCGGACGGTCATCGTCACTCGAGATCTTGAGCGAGTCGCCGTCGATGAGCGGCATCTCGCCGTAGTCAGTCGGCGCCGGGAAGTACGTGGCAATGTCGTCCATCAGCGAGTTGACGCCCTGCTCCTTAATGCAATCGCCCGCAAAGACCGGCACAAAGATGCGCTCGGCGATCGCTTTCGACAGCAGGCCTTCGAGCTCCTCCTGCGTCAGCGTCTCCTCGCCTTCCAGGTACTTCATCATCAGCTCATCGTCAGCCTCGGCCACCAGCTCGCACAGATGGTCATGGGCTTCCTCGGCCTGGGCACGATACTCCTCGGGGATCTCCGACTCAACGGCCTCGGTGCCGTTGCAGTGACGCGCCTTCATACGCACCAGGTCGATGATGCCGTTAAAGTCCTCGCCCTCGCCCCAGGGGAGGGTCACGGCGCCCAAGCGTGTACCAAAGCGCTCCTGCAGCAGGTCCATCGTGGTCGCAAAGCTGGCCTCGGGGCGCGACAGGCGGTTTACGAACACCGCGCGCGCTAGGCGCAGGTCCTCGGCGGCGTACCAAAGCTTAACCGTCGTCGGCTGCGGGCCGGCCTCGGCGTCGACCACAAACAGCGCCGTCTCGCAGACGCTCATCGCAGCAAAGGCATCGCCGATAAAATCGGGATAGCACGGGGCATCGAGCACGTTGATGCGGGCGCCCTTCCAGTCGATCGGTGCGATGGTCGTCGAGATGGAGAATGAGCGCTTGACCTCTTCGGGGTCATAGTCGAGCGTGGGCTTGGTGCCGTCGTGGCCGCCCAGGCGAGCGGTCTTACCAGAAAGGTGGAGCATGGCCTCGGCAAGTGAAGTCTTGCCCACCCCGCCTTGGCCTACGAGCACCACGTTCCTTACGTTGCCGGTCTTGGGAGCACCCATGATGACCTCCTTGCAGGGTCGCGCGCGATGCGCGACGCCAACGGGGAGAGTTCGCGGTCGATGCCGTCCCGGGCGCAGCATGGTCGGCAGCCGAGCCGACTCACCCTCCAAATGTCCTATGCCACCACCCTACCCTTGCAGTCGCCTGTCCATGCACACCTTTCGGCGCACGTATGGATACAGGCGGCGAGAGGAGGATGCGAGCTTGCGAGGCGATTATTGAACCCCGCGGATGCAAAAACCGCCGCAGATCATAAGACCTGCGGCGGTTTCGCCTCAATAAACAGTTGAATAAATAGCTGAGCCTATCCCTCGATACGGCTCAAGAACTCACGGGTACGCTGCTCGCGCGGATGGTCGATAACCTGCTCGGCAGGCCCCTCCTCGACAATACGACCGCCGTCCATAAAGACCACGCGGTCGGCAACGTCGCGGGCAAACTGCATCGCGTGCGTCACAATCACCATCGTCATATTCTGCGCAGCAAGGTCTTTAATGACACGCAGCACCTCGGCCGTCAGCTCGGGATCGAGCGCCGAAGTCGGCTCGTCAAAGAACAAGATTTCCGGGTCGAGCGCCAGGGCGCGGGCAATACTCACGCGCTGCTGCTGACCGCCCGAAAGCTCACACGGAACCTTGTTCTCGTTGCCCGTCAGCCCCATTTGCGCAATCAGCTCGTGAGCGCGGGCTTCCGCCTGCTCGCGCGGACGCTTAAGCACGCGAATCGGCGCATCGGTGATGTTTTTCATCACGGTATAATGCGGGAACAGATTATAGTTCTGGAACACCAGACCAAAACGCGAACGCGCTTGCTTGGGAACATCTCCCTTCGCATATATCGCACCCGATCCCGCATCCGTCGCAACCGCAAGGTCGCCAAACGAAAGTGAGCCGCCGTCGAGCGTCTCGAGCAGCGTGGCGCAGCGCAGCAGCGTGGACTTACCGCCGCCTGAAGGTCCGATAATCGCCACGACCTCGCCGCGCTTGACCTCGAGTGAAATATCCTTGAGCACCTCATTGCCGCCAAACGCCTTGCGCGCGCTCGTTATATTCATTACCGAATTAATCATGGTAGTAATCCAATTTTTTCTCGGCAGCGCCCAGCAGCATCTCGACCACAAAGTTGAAAACCCAGTAGATCAGCGCCGCAATCGCAAACGGTACCATGCTCACCTGCGAGGCAACCAGGGCCTTGGCGGTCGAGAACATCTCGCCCACGCCAATGGCAAACGCCAGCGACGTGTCCTTGACCAGCGTGATGATCTCGTTGCCCATCGCCGGCAGAATACGCTTGGCGACCTGCGGCATCACGATATACAGAAACGTCTGCATGCGCGAATAGCCCAGCACCTCGGCTGCCTCGTATTGACCACGCGGAATGGACTGCAAACCCGAGCGATAGATCTCGGCAAAGTAGCCGGCGTAGTTGATGATGAACGCCACGACGCATGCCGTCCATTTGGAATCGGGCGTGAGCGAGATGCCGAACACGTAGTACGGAGCAAAGTAGATGGCGAACATCTGTAGCATGAGCGGCGTGCCACGCATCACCGAAATATAGATACGCGCGATCCAGCGAAGCGGCGCAATTTTGCTCATGCGCATGAACGCCACGGGGATTCCCAGCGGAATCGACCCCAACAGCGTCAGCACAAACAACTGCAAACTGACCAAGAAACCCTGGCCGAGCATCTGCATCATGACCTGAATAGACATTACTTGAGCACCCAATTATCGAAAGATAGACCATAGCTTGAATACTTGTCGCAGAGATCCTTAACCGTACCGTCATCGTAGAGTGCCTTGAGCGACTCGGCTACAGCATCGGCCGACTTGGTGTCGCCCTTCTTAAAGCCAACGGCGTAGTGCTCGCTGGACAGCGGCTCATCAAGCTGCGTATAGGCATCGGGCTTGGCGGCAAGCTGATACTGGGCAATCGAAAGATCGCACGCCACGGCATCGACCGCGCCGCTCTCGAGCTGCATAAAGGCCGTGTTGTACTCGCCGATCGTGTCGAGCGTGGCAAACGTCGCCGCCAGATCCTTCTGGTCACCCTCAAGCACGTCCTGCGCAGCGGAATCAGTCTGGGTAATCACAGTCTTGCCGGCAAGATCGTCCCAGCCCTTGATGCCCGCATCCTTCTTGACCACCAGCACCTGCTCGTTGAGCATGTACGGCTCGGAAAACGTGTAGTCGTCCTCGCGACCCTCCATGGTAAAGCCGTTCCAGATGCAGTTGATGGCGCCCGAGTTAAGCAGCGTATCCTTGGCGTCCCAATCGATGGCCTCGTATTTGACCTCCCAGCCCTGCTTATCGGCAACAGCCTTGGCCAGATCGAGATCAAAGCCGGTGTACTCGCCATCGTCGCCCACAAAGCCGTACGGAGGATAGGACTTATCAAAGCCTACCACGAGCTTCTTGGACTCCGCAGCGCCCTTCACATCCTTGGCCGCGGCA
This sequence comes from uncultured Collinsella sp., assembly GCA_905204635.1. Lineage (GTDB taxonomy): Bacteria > Actinomycetota > Coriobacteriia > Coriobacteriales > Coriobacteriaceae > Collinsella. The sequence continues at coordinate 4,146 of CAJLAN010000163.1, forward strand.
GAGCCAGCAGCGGAGCCCTTGCCGGCACCACCGCCGCAACCGACAAGACCAAGGCCAAGCACCGTGGCGAGCGAGCCGGCTAGACCAACAAACTGACGACGAGACATATCGGTATTCATGGTATTCCCCCTTGATGGCACTTTAGTTAAGTAAAGTGAGTCGTGTAACGTCCAGAATCATACACTTTAGTGAGATGGAGTACAAGGGAGGGTTTGCCCGGCGTGGGCGGGGAGCGGCGCGTAATTAAGTTTCCTGCTCTACAGTCCTGCGCAAGACGGAAAGCACGCATGGAGCACAAGGTTGGTGCACCCGGAATG
>CAJLAN010000164.1 GCA_905204635.1 uncultured Collinsella sp.
CGCGGCAAGGGTGTCGTTATCGCCAAAGCGCAGCTGATCGACCGAAACCGTATCGTTCTCATTGATGAGCGGCACCACCTCTAAGTCCAGCAACCGCTCGAGGGTGTCGCGCACGTGCAAGTACTGCTCGCGATCAGCGGTGACCTGCCGTGGGATGAGCACGAGCGCAGTGAGCATATCGTGCGCTTTGAAGGCCCGCGCATAGCTGCTCACGAGGATATTGGTGCCCACCGAAGCCGCCGCCTGAAGCGAAGGGGTATCGCTCGGGCGCGTTGAGATGCCAAGCGCCTCGAGCCCGCAAGCAACCGCGCCACTCGTCACAATGATCGGACTCCATCCGCGCTGCCGCAGCCCGCTGATCTGAGAGGCGAGCGTGGCAAGATAGGCAGTATCGAGCTTGCCTTCACCCGTAACGAGCGTAGAGGAGCCGATCTTCACGACCATGATCTTCTTCTGCTCAAGGCTCATGTCTGTCCTCTCCTCTTCTCCGTTCGACACTGCCGCGTGCAAATGGACTACATCACGCAACCGCCGCACACCTGTTCACGCTTACAACTATCTATAGATCCAGCCCGCGATAGGCATCTTCATGCATGCGCGCCGATTCGAACTCGAAATCGTATCCAAGGATACGAATCTCGTCCCCATCACGCGCACCTGCTTTCTCAAGTGCTTCATCAAGACCAAGACGCTTGAAACGATGCTGCAAGAACGCGATCGCTTCATCGTTTTCCCAGTCGGTCTGGATGACCATGCGCTCGATGGCACGACCGACCACGCGGAAGGCACCGGGCTCTTCTTGGACAATGCGGAACCGCTTCTCGCGCTGCAGACGGCGGCGCTCCCACTCCTCGTCGCGCAGATCGACCGGCTCATCAGAGACCGACAGCTCGGCGCGAAGCTTAGCCACCTGCTCGCCCACGGCAAGCATCAGCGTGTTGAGACCGGCGCCCGTCACGGCGGACACGGCAAAGAACATATGGCCATCGTCAAGCGCGGCGCGTTTGAGGTCGGCAATCTTGTCAGCCGTGCCCGGCGCATCGCACTTGTTGGCGACAACGATCTGCGGACGCTCCGAAAGCTCGGCGCCATACTGCTCGAGCTCGCGGTTGATGATGCGATAGTCCTCAACCGGATCGCGATCCTCAAAACCACCCGTCATGTCGACGACGTGCATGATCAGAGCCGTACGCTCAATGTGGCGCAGGAACTGGTGACCCAGGCCCTTGCCCTCGCTCGCGCCCTCGATGAGACCGGGAACGTCGGCAACGACGTAAGAATATTCGCCGGCACGCACCATGCCGAGGTTCGGCACGAGCGTGGTAAACGGGTAGTCGGCAATCTTGGGGCGGGCGGCACTCATGCGCGCAATGAGCGATGACTTACCCACCGAGGGAAAGCCCACAAGCGCGGCATCGGCCATAAGCTTCATCTCGAGCTCAATCCAGTGCTCCTCGGCCGGTTCGCCCAGTTGAGCAAACGCGGGCGCGCGGCGCACCGACGTCACAAAGTGCGTGTTGCCCAGGCCACCGGCACCGCCGGGCGCCACGACAACGCGCTCGCCATCGTGCACCAGATCGGCAATCTCGAACATCGGGGTCTGCGTCTCGGGGTCGAGCTCGCGCACCACAGTACCCATAGGGACCTTGAGAATCAGGTCCTCGCCGCTCTTACCGTTGCGACGGGCACCCTGCCCGTGCGTGCCGCGCTCGGCGCGGAAGTGATGCTTAAAGCGGTAATCGATCAGCGAAGACAGCTGAGCATCGGCCTGGATGACGACATTGCCGCCACGACCGCCGTCGCCGCCATCGGGGCCGCCCTTGGGGACAAATGCCTCGCGCCTAAACGACATGCATCCGGCTCCGCCGTCGCCGCCGCACACGTTAATGCGGCTGATATCGGTGAACTGTGACAACAGAATCGCCTCCTACAAAAAGAGGGAGACCCTTGAATCCTAAAACTCAAGTGCCTCCCACATATGTGCTCTATGAAGGGTGAATTACGCGTTCGCGAGCGGGCGTACGCTGACCCTGTGCTTGATACCCTTGTGGAACTCAACGGTACCGTCGACCAGCGCGAACAGCGTGTCGTCCTTACCACGGCCAACGTTCTCACCCGGGTGGATGTGCGTGCCGTGCTGACGGACGAGAATCGTGCCCGTGGTTACCGTCTGGCCGGCATAGCGCTTCGTGCCAAGGCGCTGACCGCGGGAGTCACGGCCATTACGGGAGGAACCGAGTCCTTTTTTGTGTGCCATTGTGTATACCTACTCTTTCGTTACGAGTGTAATCTACTCGGCGACGGGAGCCTCGGCAACAGCCTCAGCCTCTGCCTTGACAGCCTTCTTGGCGCGGGAGGTAGCCTGAACCTTCACGATCTTCAGCTTGGTGAGCTGCTGACGGTGACCCTTCAGACGACGATAGCGCTTGCGCTTGTGGAACTTGAAGACCAGCTGCTTCTCGCCCTTGAACTGCTCAACGATCTGAGCGGTAACCTTGGCCTTGGCCAGCTTGTCGGGATCGGTGACGATCTTCTTACCATCGTTGAGGAAGATAACCGGCAGGGTGACCTTGTCGCCCTCATTGCCCTCGATCTTCTCGACGGTGATGACATCGTCGGTGGCGACCTTGTACTGCTTGCCGCCCGTGTTAACGATTGCGTACATGTTTACTTGCCCTTCATGCATCAGTTAGTGCAACAGCCGAATATAGTAGCAGGCGAAAATACCCCCGTCAACGAGTATGTGGAGCAAATCCACAAGTTCGCACAGGTATGGGGCTGACGAGTCGGCCCTCGTCGTCCTCGCATGCTTGATTCTGACGCTCGACATCGTAGGAGCAGATGGTCACGAGGTCTTGCATACCGGTGGAAACAATAGGTGCATCCACGCCCGGGGTCAAGCCCTGCAACAAAACATCAGCAGCGGAAAGCAAAATTTCCGGACGCATGGAGCCCTCGTTGTCGGCATGGGTGTCGAGCATGAGCACCAAATGGTCCGGACGCTCCCCCGCCGTGAGCTCATAGCCCACGAGCGTGTGATCCAAATCCAAGCGCTTGCTCTTTTTGCCGCGTGCGTAGTCGATGCCATGGTCCGCGCGCAGCGTGTCGATCGCACGACGCACCTCGTCGACGCTTGCGGGCGCCTCGGGGTCCAGATGCAGGTCGATGCGATACGACAGGCGCGTGAGCTGCGCCGTCAACGCCGGCGTGCGCACGTCGATGTACGCCGCCTCAATGGGCGCTAGATCGGCCGGAGACGCCGCAGCTAGGCGCTCAAACGCCTCGTCGAGCGCCACGAACTCGGTCATAAACAGGTCGTACCACTCGCAGGTCGACGACGTACCAACCGGTAGCGCCGAAGAGAAGCCCACGCGCATGTGCGGAGAGAAGCCCTGCGTGACGGCATAGGGAAGTCCCGCACGGCGCACGATGCGCTCAATGGTATGGATTACTTCAAGATGGCCCAGGTACTTAAGGCGATCGCGCTTGCCATAGCGAACACGAAGCCTAAAAAGCGAAGGGTTGTCGGTCAGGCGCTCACTCATGCGCGATCACCCATCAATACATTCTTGGCGTGGAGCGTGGGGCAGATCCCGCAGCCGGTGCACGACGTGCGGGTGCAGTCGGGAGTCGTGACGCCCTCGAGCGAGCGACGGTACTCGCGCTCGAGGAAGCCGCGCGTGCAGCCGGGGCTCACGTGCTCCCACGGCAGGCGCCAGTCCAACTCGTAGGGCAGGTGCACGAGCTCATTGAGGTCGATGCCGTTTTTGGCAGCAGCCTCCTTCCAGTTATCGAGCGAGAAATGCTCTACCCAGGCGTCAAAACGAGAGCCCGCGCGCCAAGCATCGATGATGACGGGCGTCATGTCACGACCGGCGCGGGACAGCGCGGCCTCGATGAGCGAAGTCTCGGCATCGTGGTAATGCACACGGACGGCACGGTTGCGAACGCTCGTGATAAGCAGCTTCTGGCGACGCTTGACGTCGTCGTAGTCGAGCTGCGGGCACCACTGGAACGGCGTGGCAGCCTTGGGGATAAAGACCGAAACCGAGATGGACACCGAGATCGAGCCACGACGAGCCTTGGGCACCACGGAACGACCGAGCTCCAGCACGTGATCGGCCAGATTGGCGATGGCCACGATGTCCTCGTCGCGCTCGCCGGGAAGGCCCATCATAAAGTAGAGCTTCATGCGATTCCAGCCGGCCTCGAAGGCCGCCTTGGCCGCACGGTCCAGGTCCTCCTCGGTCACGTTCTTGTTAATGATGTCGCGCATGCGCTGGCTGCCGGCCTCGGGCGCGAACGTCAGGCCGCCCTTCTTTTCGCCGGCGACCGACTCGGCCATATCCACGCCAAACGAATCCAGGCGCTGCGACGGAATAGACACGCGAATACCCGTATCCTCCAGGCGACGGTTGAGCCTGCCGAGCACGTCGCGAATGCAGGAGTGGT
>CAJLAN010000165.1 GCA_905204635.1 uncultured Collinsella sp.
GTGGGCATCCTGCGCCTGGACGACGGGGCGGAGTTCTACGCGAACATCAACCCGGGCGAATAATCGGTGCAAGGGGTAGCTAATTTGGGATGGGGCTTTTTTTGACTACTTTTGCCCTTCTGCCCGCTAATTGATTTCCCTGGGACGGGGATTAAATAATCATTTGGCTGCCCGCTGGCTAAGTGAGTAGACTTTTTTGGAAATGCCGAGCACCCAACTTATTTTCCTCAATAAAACCGCAGGTCAAAGACTTGTGCTCTGTCGGTGTGGTCGGGGATTCGGTAAAAGTCTACTCACTTAGTTTTGCGTGATGCATATTGTTCGCAATGTGACCCCAGCCGGGGTGATTCCACCGCAAATTAGCTGCTCCCATCGCCGCAATTAGGCGCCGTACGGATTCCGGTCCCTCTCTATGCGTTGGCGGATGTGGGCGTACTCGATAACCAACAGTACCAGCAGCAGGGCCATGATGGCTAGGTAGCTTACGACGGCGCCCATCAGGCCGAGCAGATTGATTAGAATCACCGGCAGTACCACGCTCGCGGCAAAACAAATCAGGTAGACCTTGGTGACGTCGCCGGCGTGGCGCAGCACCGTGATGATGGCGTAGATAAAGTCGATGGCCGCGGTGACGCCGCCGGCGACGACCATCAGCAGCGCCAGCGTACGGTAGCGTTCAAAGCTGAGACCGTACATAAAGCTCATGAGGGGAATACCGGGACCTGCCATAAATGCGGCGCACACGCCGGTGATGACCACGATCAGCGCCATAACGGCAACAATAATCAGGTCAAAGCGACGACGCTTGCGAGGATTAGCCCAAATGCTCGACAAGCGCAGGAGCTGCGGTTTATAGACAAATCCAATGCTCAACAGAATAGCCTGAGCTGGAAAAAAGAGGGCATTAAAGTACAGCTGGTATTTGTAGGCCAGTGTGCCTTCCATCACAAACTTGGGCATGCTCTCGATAAGGTTGAACAGGAATAGCGCGCCAAAGAGTGGAGCGCACTGGACAAACAGGTGGCCGACCTCGCGCAGGCTCACGCGGCGCGATTTTTCGGTCTCGAGCAGGGCAAGCGGCGCGGTGACCAGCACGAGCGAGGCGATCGCGGTGACGCCCATGGCCATGGCCGCGATGGGCATGCTGCGCGTGAGGAGCAGCGCCACGCTGAAGACCGCGATGACGCCGACGGAGCGCAGCGTTTGGCTCATGCCAGCCAAGTAGAGCTTGTCGGCCTGCTGCAGGCGGCCTTCGTACACGTCGGCGACCCCGTCTATCACCTTATACAGGTAGACGCCCAGGCCGATCGTCGCCATCTGCGCGTCATAGCCGCGGGCGCTGCTGTACATGAGGCCGCAGCCTAGGGCGAGCGCTCCGCAAAGCCAGCGGTTGAGCTGGTAGGAGGCAAAGGACGTCGTTTCGTCGATGTCCGAGACCTGAAAATTGCGCACGCCATAGTTGCACGCGATCATGATGAGCGTGCCGGTGACAAAGGCGATGGAGAATTTGCCTGCTTCTTCTGCTCCCACGAGCTGCGTAGACACGATGGTGAGCAGCGGAAACGCCAAGCCCCACACGGCGGTGCCGAGGGTGTTCCAAAGATAGTCGCGACTGGTGGCGTGCTCCTCGTATTCCGCTTCCTGCATGGAGAAGCCGCCGCCGTAGACGGCGCCGAGCAGACGGTTCCACCAAGCGTTGACCATGCGGCGAACGGGGCCGGGCTCCCGATCGCGTTCGCGCCGACGACGTGTGGCTTGGCTGCTATCGGGCCCGCCGGCGTTGCGCTGGCTCAGCTCCTGGATGCGAGCGAGCTCCTCGGCGGTGTGCGAGGCCGGGAACAGGCCGTTCTCGATGCGACCGCCCTGGCTGGGTGCCCCGCCCGATACGGTGGGGTCGGAGACGCCGTTGTGACGGGCGATGGCGCGGCGGATGCTATCGAGGGGCGTGATACTCAAAGCGGAGTCCTTTCTATTGCTGCGCTTTAGTATAGACGCGACGGTGTTCGCTCGTGTTTTTGAACGGATTGTTCAATAATTTCGGCGGGCGGCTGTAATTTGTCGGTAAACGTGCGGGATCCTGTTGAAGTTTTGTGACACCCCCGATGCCGCCCACGCGGTACCAAGGAGCTTCTACCTATGGACGTCGCCGCATTCTTACTGGCTCTTGTGCCGATTATTTGGCTGGTCGTGATGCTGCTGTGCTTTAAATGGCCAGCTTGGAAGGCCGCTATCGGATCGTTTGTCCTTTCGTGCTTGCTTGCCTTCGCATGGTGGCACCTGCCGGCAGCTCAGATCGCGACCGCCTCGCTCGAAGGTTTTTTGATGGCTCTGTGGCCCATCGTCCTGGTGATCATCGCCGCGGTGTTCACGTATAACCTGTGCGTTCGTACGGGCGCCATGGACGTGATCGGCAGCATGATCACCTCCATCAGCAGCGACCGCCGTCTGCTGGCGCTGCTCGTGGCTTGGTGCTTCGGTGGCTTTATGGAGGGCATGGCCGGCTTCGGTACCGCTGTCGCCATTCCCGCCGGCATGCTCGCGGGCCTGGGCTTTGAGGCCGTGCCTGCCGTGCTCATCTGCCTGCTGGCCAACGGCGTGCCCACGCCCTACGGCTCCATCGGCATCCCCACGGTGTCCGTTGCCGACCTGGTGGGTTTGGATTCCCTTCACCTAGCGACCGTTCAGCTGGTGCAGCTCGCACCGTTCTTTGTGGTGATGCCGCTATTTATTGTGCTGGTTGCGGGCCGTGTTGCCGATGACCAGGGCAATGCCGCGAGTGTGGGCGAGCGTCTGCACGGTGTTGCCGGCGTGGCGTTGCTCTCCGGCGTGTCGTTTGTCGGCGCGGCTCTGGTCGTTGCCATGTTTGTGGGCCCCGAGCTGGCCGTGGTCGTAGGATCCATCGTTTCGCTCGCGCTGACAGCTGCGCTTGCCATGCGTGCCGAGAAGTCGGGGCATCTGGACGCACGCTTCCATATGAATATCGAGGCCGGCGAACAGCTCACCGTTAAATCGGCGCTTTCGGCCTGGTCGTGCTTCATTCTGATTTTTGTACTGCTGCTGGGTACGTCCAACCTGGTGCCCGCCGTGCATGCCGCGCTTGCGCCCTTTGCAAGCCACGTGCAGGTGTATTGCGGCGAGAACCCCGGTACGCTTACGTTTTCGTGGAGTAACACGCCGGGTGTTTGGATCTTCCTGGCCGCGTTTGTCGGCGGTGCCATTCAGGGTGCTTCGCCACGCATGATGGGCGAGGTGCTGGCCGCGACTGTGAAGCAGATGATGCCGACGGTGATCACGATGCTTTCGGTGCTGGGCTGTGCCAAGGTGATGGGCTATGCGGGCATGATCTCTTCGATCAGCGCGTTCTGCATCGCCGTCGCCGGTGGGCTGTACCCGATTCTGGCTCCGTGGATCGGCGCAGTCGGTGCGTTTGTGACCGGCTCGGGCACGTCCTCGGGCATGCTGTTTGGCCCCATTCAGAGCCAGGCTGCCACTGCGCTGGGTGTGAGCGACTACTGGATGGTCGCGTTGAACGCCCTGGGCGTCGCCGCCGGTAAGATGATCTCGCCGCAGACCCTCGCCATTGGTCTTGCCGCCGTGCTCGTGCGCGGTAAGGATGCCGAACTCCTGGGCGCCGTCCTGCCCTACGCCGCCGGCATGCTGGTCCTGATGAGCGCCATAGCCATGCTCGGCCAAGGCCTGCCGCTGTAGTCGGCACTTAGGGACATTCCTTATAATATGAGCAGGACATTGTCAAGAGGCAAAATCGGGCCTGGCCCCAACGATATGGGGTCAGGCCCTCTCCCTATATCAACCCGTCCGCGGCGACCTCGGCGTGTCTTCCCGACGCTCGTCTTTGCAGTTTAATATCCGCCCGTGGCGATCTCTCGCTGGGCAATCCGTTGCTACGGCTGAGGCTTCTACGTCGAACCGACAGTCTGTGCACGCGTGTGGCGCCCTGGGCGCTCGCAGAAAAGGGACCTGAGGTTCGCCTCAACGGCTTCGGATCGAACCGCTTCCGGGGTGACTGGCTTATGTGCGGGGGATCGCCCCCCTACGCCTCCTCGGCCATGAGGCCGACCGCCCACACCCAGCAGGCGAGCTCGCGCGCCGTGGCCACGTTCGCCTTGTTGCCGTGGACCCCGCGCGCGAGCAGCGCCTCCCGCCTCTCGACCAGCCTCCGCACGCCCTTGGCGGCATGCCTGCGGGCGCCCGGGTCCGGGGCCTGGCCCCTGGCGAGGCCCTTCGGCCGCGCGGAGCACGTCAGGTAGTGCCACGCGGCCTCGACCAGCGCCTTCCTCAGGTGCTTGTTGCCGGCCTTGGTGATCGCGCCCCTGCGGTCGCTCTCCCCGCTGGAGTGCTCGGAGGGCGTCAGGCCGACCCATGCGGCGAACGACCGGGCGTTCCTGAACCTCGAGAACTCGCCGGCCTCGAACACGAGGTCGGC
>CAJLAN010000166.1 GCA_905204635.1 uncultured Collinsella sp.
TTTTGAACGACTCTGCTTGCAGCCGGAGTGAAAAAGGTATTAGTGGTCGGGCCCGCGACCGGTGGGATACGTACCCCCAATTAACTGTTCTTCATGACAATCGAATCCACAACATCGGCCACATTCTCGCAGCAGTCGGCGCAGTACTCCAAGAAGGCGTACACGTCACGCCAAGCGATGACCTCAAGCGGGTCCTTGCCGTTAACGTGCAGGTTGCGCATGGCGTTGATATAGAGCTCGTCGGCCTCGGATTCGATGGTGTTGATCTGGATGACGAGTTCGCGCAGGGTCTTGGACTTGCGGTAGTTGGGCAGCTCGACCATCAGGTCTTTCATGGCGCGGCAGGCGTCAGTCACCTTGTGGGCGATGACGATGGCGTCGGGATGGATGCTCTGGATGTTGGTGAAGTAGACGCGCTGCACGACGCCCTCGATGCGGTCGAGCACGGTGTCGAGCGCGCAGCTCATCAGATCCAGATCCTCGCGCTCGAGCGGGGTGATAAAGGCGGTGAGCAGGGCGTCTTCGAGCTCGTGGTGCTTCTTGTCTGCCGCATGCTCAATCGCATGCATCTTATTGAGCATGTCGTGAATCTGCGCGGGATCGAAGTTCTCAAAAATCTTGGTGAGCAGCTCTGCGGCCTGGACGGCGAGGTCGGCGCAAGCGACGTAGTTGTCAAAGTAGAACGAATCGGGTTTCTTTGCCATGGGTGGGTCCTTTCGAGGCGAAGACGGGTGGGCGAAGTGTTGCGGTCCGGATGGACGTTCGGTTTGATTAGAGGAACATCATGAACAGCTTGGCCATGACAAAGCTGATGAGTCCGCAGGCAGGGAAGGTGAAGAACCAGGTGAACATCATGTCCTTGACGACGCCGAAGTTGATGGCCGAGAGGCGCTTGACGGCACCGACGCCCATGATGGCGCAGGTCTTGATGTGTGTGGAGGACACGGGGATGCCGGTAAGGGTGGCAAGCAGCAGGTTCGCGGCGCCCGCCAGGTCGGCGGAGAAGCCCTGGTACTTTTCGAGCTTGACCATGCTCTGGCCGACGGACTTGATGATGCGCTCGCCGCCCACGCTGGTGCCGATGCCCATAGTGGCCGAGCACAGCAGCATAATCCAGATGGGGATGCCTGCATCGCCGACGCTCGTCTGGCCGCTGGCAAAGGCCACGCCTAAAAAGAGCACGCCGATGAACTTCTGTCCATCCTGCGCGCCGTGCATAAAGCTCATGGCCGCGGCGCTCGCGATCTGAGCGTATTTAAAGAAGACATTGGCACGTCGCCTGTTGGCGGCGGCGAAAAGAATCGAGACGAGCTTGCACAGGACCCAGCCCATGACAAAGCCCAGGCCTATGGAGAGCGCCAGGCCGTAGATGACCTTCATCCACTCGTGGACGTTGACGCTGCTCGCACCGCCGAGGGCGATGGCGGCACCGGTCAGGCCGGCGATAAGGCTGTGGCTTTGCGAGGTGGGGATGCCAAAACGCGACGCTGTGGCGCCGTAGACGACGATGGAGAACAGCGCCGCGCATAGGCAGGCGAGCGCCATGGTGCTGTTTCCGCCAAAGTCGACGATATGTGAGATGGTGTTGGCGACGCTCGCGTTAAAGTGCGTCATGATGAGCACGCCGAGGAAGTTGAATGCGGCGCTCATGAGAATGGCGGCGCGGGCGGGCATGCAACGCGTAGTGACGCAGGTCGCGATGGCGTTGGGCGCGTCGGTCCATCCATTGACGAAGATGGCGCCCAACGCGAGGATCACGGTGACGGCAAGGACTGGGTTCGACACAATTTGGCCGAGGAAGGTTGAGAACGTTACGTCCATATATGGGCTTTCTCGAAGTTTGCAGACACGTTACAAAAACATGATAAATCGTATCACCTCCTGCGGGTCTCTTTACCGAGTTCTGATGGGAGAAGTGAACTTTTTGGCACTAAAATTGAATATTAGCCCTGTTGACCGCGGGTGTTCTTTTTGCTAACACGCCATGCGGACACGTGCGATTGCTACGACACTCCAAAACCACAGTCTGTTCGCTTTACAGCATGCAAACATGCGTTCGATAATAGGAGGCATGGAATATCGACAGACAGACGGCAAAACTCGGCGCGTGCACAAGCAGTATGTGGACGTCGTGGCCCGCATCCTCGCGGGCGGACAGGTCGTGCCGGTCACCGTCTGCTGGGTCGACGGCCGTTGTTTTACGATCGACGAAATTATCTCGACCACCGGGTTTGGCCTGATGGTCCACGGCATCCGTACGGCAACATATAAGGTGCGTTTTGGCGGGCACGCGACCGAGTTGTATCTGGAGGACCAGACGCGCGAGCGGGCAGACGGCTCGCAGGCACACGTGATGCGTTGGTGGGTCTGGGCCTTTGATCGTACGCTTGAGGGCGAGCGCCGTAGGTAAGGACGTACGGCATTCGGGTACAATGACAGGAATCTTGTCAGCTACTGCGCTGTCGCGGCGCTTTTGAAAGGACGAAATTATGAACGATATTCAGGGCTATCAGAACGGCCCCATCGAAACCGGCGCAAGCCGTGCCAAGGAGATGTCGCCGCGTGCGTATAATCTTGCCATGTCTGCCCTGATCTTTTTGGGCTTTTGCGCCATGGGCGTCGGTGCTTACTTTACGAGCACCATGTCGTTTGCGCGCATGATGATGAGCGGCGCCGCTTTGCCGCTGGTCTTTGGCTCATTTATTTTGACCATCGTCGGCATGGTCATGATGTCGGCCGCCGCCAGCAAGCAGTCCGTGGGCCTGTCCCTTGTGGGCTACGTAATCTTTGCGAGCACCTTTGGCCTGACCGCGTCGTTTGGCCTTGCCAACTACGACCTGCCCACCATCAACACTGCCTTTATCGCCACGGCCGCCATCACCTTTGTCTTTGGCGCGCTTGGCGTGACGTTCCCCAAGTTTTTCCAGCGCGTATATGGCATCGGTTTTGGCATTCTGCTCGCTACTATTCTGGTTGAGATCGTGCTGATGTTCATGGGCGTCTCACAGACCATCACCGACCTGATCGTGATCGTGGTGTTCGCCGGCTTTATTGGCTACGACACCTATGTTGCCACGACGGTGCCGCCTACGCTGCCCAACGCCGTGCTTATGGCCTCTAACCTGTTCGTGGATATTATCAACGTGTTCCTGCGCATTCTGAACATCCTCGGCCGTCGCGACTAGTGGCGAATTGCGGCGGTGCTTGCCGTGCGTGCAAATCGATGCGAAAGGCGGTCCTTCGGGGCCGTCTTTTTTGTACGCGGCGGGGTATCATGGATGGGAAAAGCCGATAGCGGCAGAGACCGAGAAAGGTGACCACTTATGGCAGACGTCGACAACAGGAACCGTAACCGCAGGTCCAACCGAGCGGGTCAGCCCAATCCCAAGCGCGAGGCCCGTGCCAAGGCCGCCGAGCGTCACGTGGCAACTGTGTCCGAAGCGTGCGCCAAGGATATCGAGCGTTCGCTTGCCGGTGTTCGCGAGTTTGACGGTATGCCTGCCGGCTTTGTCTCGGCGATGAAGGCCAAGGTTCAGAGTGCTGTGGCCACCGAAGAACAGGTTGCCGAGGACGTCGAGGGCGCGGAGGCTGCCGAGGTCGAGGCAGCGCTCGAGCCCGTCGAGGAGCCTGCCGAGGAAATCGCCGAAGCTGAGTCCGCGCCTGCTGAGGAGCCCGCTCCGGTTCTGCCTGAGGTCACCGTGCTCGATGCCTCCACCACGCAGGCCATCCTGGACAACGGTCGTGGCTATGCGCAGTTCTGCGACATGGCCGTGCTCGCCTTTGCCTCGTTCACCAACCCGGGCGGTGGCTACATCCAGGGCTATCTGGGCCAGGAGGCCACGCTGTGCGCCGATTCGTATCTGTACAACGTTCTCGATAAGCAGCGCAAATGGTACGGCGAGAACCGTCGCCGCAACATCAACTGCGAGCTTTACCGCAACCGTGCGCTGGTGGTGCCTGCGGTGCGCTTCGACCGCAACCACGTGCATGCATACGCCGACGTGATCGTGGCCGCCGCGCCCAACGTTAAGCGCGCCCGCCAGGAGTATCGCGTGAGCGACGATGCTCTGCTGGACGCCCTGCGCGACCGCATTCGCTTTGTGCTTGCCATCTGCGACGAGCTAGGTCGCGAGAAGCTCGTGCTGGGCGCTTGGGGCTGCGACAACAACGGCTTTGACGCAGAGGCCGTGGCCGAGCTCTTCCGCAAGGAGCTCGCGTCGGGCGACTTTAAGGTCAAGCAAGTCTTCTTTGCCGTGCCTTCTACGCGCTGGGATGAGGATTTTGCCAAGTTCGAGCACGTGCTGGCAAACTTCCCCGAGCGCAACGAGGAGTCCTATGCCCAGGTTGCCGCTCGCGCTGCGGCAGCTCGCGCCGCCGAGCAGGCCCAGGCTGCTACCGAGGATGATGAGGACGAGGACGATTGGCGCAAGTACCTGTAATC